>JACQVO010000150.1 GCA_016209725.1 Candidatus Methylomirabilota bacterium
GGGGACACGCCGCTGGTCACGTTGACCAGGCTCACGCGAGGGGTGGAGGGCACCATCCTGGCCAAGCTGGAGTACCTCAACCCCGGGTTCTCCAAGAAGGACCGGATTGCCCGGCAGATCATCGAAGACGCGGAGGCTCAGGGCCGGCTGCGGTCCGGCCAGACCGTGGTGGAGCTGACCAGCGGCAACACCGGCACGGGGCTGGCGATCGTCTGCGGGATCAAGGGCTATCCCTTCGTCGCCGTCATGTCCAGGGGAAACTCGCCGGAGCGGGCCCGCATGATGTCGGCCTTGGGGGCGGAGGTCGTGCTGGTGGACCAACTGCCCGACTCCAAGCCCGGCCAGGTGTCGGGGGAGGACTTGCAGCGGGTGGAGGAGGAGACGCAGCGGCAGGTCGAGACGCGCGGCGCCTTTCGGGCGGACCAGTTCCGGCTGGCGGGGAACTTCCGCGCCCACTACCTGCACACCGGACCCGAGATCCTGCGGCAGTCGGGAGGGGCGATTGACGCCTTCTGCGATTTTGTCGGAACGGGCGGCACCTTCGCGGGCTGTGCCGCGGCCCTGAAGGCGCATGACCCGTCCATCCGCTGCTTCATCGTGGAGCCCGAGGGCGCCGCCGCCCTGGCGGGGGCGCGCGTGACCCATCCGGGCCACCGGATCCAGGGTGGGGGCTACGCCATGGGCGAGCTCCCCTTGCTCCGCCCCGAACACATTGACGGGTATCTCACGGTGCCGGACGAGGAGGCCATCGCCTGCGCCCGACGGCTGGCGCGCGAGGAGGGGATCTTTGCCGGCTTCTCCTCGGGGGCCAATGTCGCCGCCGCCTTCCACCTGCTTCGGCACGCGTGCCGCGGCAGGACCGTCGTCATCACGATCTGCGACTCCGGATTGAAGTACCTGAGCACGGATCTGTGGCCGTGACCCGAATCGCCGACCCGACCGGTGCCCTTGGCCCGCCGCCAGGAGGCCGGCGCATCTCCTCCCGGGCGCTCCCAATCGCGAGGCGTCGATCGACCGCGGTGCTCCGCATCAGCCGGCCGCTGCCGCGTGATCGCCCGGACAGGTCCTCCTGCCGACTGCCTTCGGTGGGTTCTGCCCTGTCCCGCAGGCCGGCGGGATCCTTCCCACGCCGAAGGGAGGACGCCGTCCGGAACCCCCCCCATCGGGTCGAGCCTTGCCTGTTGAAGGTGGCTGACATGGATGGGTGGCGTCCGCCTGCCGGCGACTGCCCCCTACCCGGACGGGCTTTTCCGTTGACACAGCAGGCCGGTTTGGATAGCCTCGCAGCCGATTGCCACCGTTCCCGAGAGAAACCCGCCAGCCACCTGGCCATCCGACGAGGCAACAGGGCGCCGTGGGCGCTTGCCTGTTCCATGTCCCGGTCCAGGGGCCCTAGCCGCTTCCTGGGTCGCGATCCCGATCATCTCGCCAGCGGTAATTCGGGATCCATTCACCTTGCGCTCTCCCTCGAGGCGAATGGTTCTGATGGCGGGGCCAAGGCAGAGAAGCCTGCCTGTGCCCGTCGGGACAGAGCGGCGTGGGCTTCCTGGATTGCGGGCGGGTGCTGGAAGGGGGCGGGGGAGGCGACCCTGCTACGAGAGGAGCGGCGGGCACTGGGGCGGGGTGGACGGGCAGAGGCGAAGGGGGAACTTCACGATGACCGAGTTTCGGGAGCAGCGCCGGGCGCCTCGCATCCGTATTGGCGGGCGCCTGGGCGGACGAGCGCACGCCACCGTGGATGTCCGCTTCCTCGACCTCAGCCTGACCGGGGCTCGCATCGAGCACCTGAGCCTCCTGCGGCCAGGCGCTGTGTGCACGGTCGAACTCCCGCCCGCCATGGGGTCCCTGGTCCTCCCGGCCCGCATCGTCCACAGCACCATCGTGGGCAGCGAGCAGGCCCCGGAGGGGTCCCGGCACCTCCGCTACGAGAGCGGCCTTGCCTTCGAGACCCTCACGGCGGAACAGAAGACTGTCCTGGGGGCTGCCCTGGAGAAGCTCATCCCCGGCGGCGGGCTGGGGGAAGGACAGCTGGCGGTATAAGGCCGGACCGGCGTCTGGCCCCTGGCAGCCAGCGGGGGAACGGTTGCCAATCATTTCACTCCGCCGCGGTCGTGGCGGAGCAGGTGCCATTGGGGAGAGGCCATGACCGAAGGGATGAATCCTAGCCAACCTCGCGAAAGCCTCGGGCGGAGACGATTTCTGCGGCTGCCTGTCTCTCTGCCGCTGGTCGGCCAGGTGGCCCAGCGGAGTGGGGGCCAAATCCGTGGGACGGTCCGGAACGTCTGCAGCGGCGGGATGATGGTGGAACTCCCGGTGGAGGTTGAGCCGGGAAACGCCATGCGCTCGGTGCTCCACACAAAGCAGGGACCCATGCAGGTGGAGGGCAGGGTCGTCTGGACCGCCCCTTCCGGGAACAGGATTCTCCACGGCGTGGCCTTCCCCGAACCGAAGGGTCACCTCTTCGCGATGGATCTGTTCCTGCGGGAGAATCGCTCGCGCCCCGCCTGAGTATCGGATGGAAGGGCATCGCCGCGCGGCCGCCCGGGCAGTGGCGCTGGCTGGATCGGACTCGGGCGGAGGCGTGGAGGGCCGGAGGGCTGCGACGGCGCGACGGGGAGTGGGGTCGGGAGGGGAGAGCGATGCGCTGGCGGATAGGTGCCCTCGCGTGCCTGATTGCGGCGCTGGGCGGATGCGCCGGTCCGGGCAATCTCTTTGCCATGCTCCCCGAACCGCAGGACCTGCACATCACGCCGCCGGTTGCCGGTCTGGCCTCCGAGGTGGCCGCGTTCTGGGGGATCTGGGAAGGCATCTGGAAGGGGCGGAGCGGCTCCCTGGCGAGTCGCTTGATCGTGGAGCAGGTTGATTCGGACTCGGCACAGGTGGTCTACATCTGGGGGGATGACCCGCAGGGACACTTCAAAGCGGGCTGGGGACGGTTCACGGCAAGGGTGGTCTCGGGCCGCATCCTGGAATTTGGATGGCCGCAGACGAGGATGGTTTTCGAGATGGGCAAAGACGGCCGGAGCCTCGAGGGGGGAAGGGTGCAAGGGAAGGACCTCTCGGCGGTGATCATGAGGAAGGTGGCCCCATAGCTCACCGTGGGCTTGTCATCGCCATCCAAAGGACGGGAAGGGAGGCGACACCATGCGGACAGTGGCAACAGGGCTGGTTCTTATCATGGTGGTCACGCTGGGACTCAGCGGATGTGCGACAATAGAGGAGAATCCGAAGACGGCGGTGGGGACGGGCGTGGGGGCCGCGGGAGGCGCCCTGCTCGGGGGCCTCATCGGGCGGAGCACGACGGGCGTGGTGGTGGGGGGCCTCCTGGGCGCCCTCGCCGGGGGAGCCATCGGCCATTACATGGATCGCCAGGATCGCACGGCGGCCCAGGCCAAGGCGCAAACTGGCTACCAGCCCTCCCAGGGTACCCTGGTGCGAGTCGAGAGGGTGCAGGCAGAGCCGGCGGCCATTTCCCCGGGCGGGACCGTCAATCTCGGTGCGACGTACTCCGTCCTGACCCCCAATCCCAACCAGACGGTGAGCGTCAATGAGACGCGCGAGGTGCGCCATGACGGGGTCCTCGTGGCCAATCCGACGACGGCCTTCGCGCGCCCCAACGGGACCTTCACCAGCGCCCTGCCCGTCGCGTTGCCGGCAAGCGCGGCGCGGGGCACCTACGAGGTGACGACGACGGTGACGGTGGGCGACCGGTCCTCTCGCGGCATTGCAACGTTCGTCGTTCGCTGAGACCGACCACGCGGGGTCCCCCTCTCCCGGTCAGGGCGGACGGCGCTGGCGGGGTGAGACGTCCCGGGGTTCAGCTTCATCTTGCGCTAAGCGGTAGACCCGATCTGGCGGGAGATGGAGAAGGACGGCGGCAAGGCCCTGGTGCGGTGAGCCTCAGGATCTCCTGGTCCTGACCCGTTCCTCCTGCCGATTGACCCCAATCGGCGCGGCCTCCCTGACGCTTCCTGACAGCTTCCCCAGCGCTTTCAATCGGCGGTACCGTTCCTGCCGATAGCGGAGATGTCGCCGGCAGACGCCCTTGCCTGGAACGACCGGGCGCGGACACTGGGTACAGAGCCCCTGCGCGGCATGGCGCAGTTGATAGGCCCTGGCAGCCTCTGCGTGGAGACGCCGGTAGCCCGGGCTCCGCTCCCGCTCACCGATGAGCGCCCGGGAGCAGCGAGGGTGGTAGCGTCTCCCGGGGCCGCGCTCGGATTCCCGCAGCGGCTTGCGACATCGCCGGCAGAGGATCGGCCCGCGCAGGCGGCGCTTGCGCTGCCGGTTCTTCTCCAGGTGCCACGTGCAGTAGACCATGGACCCTCCGGCCAAGGGGCGCGGGCAGACGCTGCACAGCCCCATGGCCTTGTGGCGGGCCTGATAGCGCAGGCTCGCGCCACTCGGCCTGCCCCGTGGATGACGACGATGCACCTTCCTCTGCATGGCCCCTCCGGCCGCCTCGAGACCTGGAGGTAGCGACGTGTGGGAACGGGCAGCGACCGTGACCCCGGGGATGGCGACCGAAAGGTTGCGGCTGATTCACCAGGCGAGGCGGGAGTTTCAGTGGAAGTGGGAGTTCTGAAGCACCCTGGTACCGGAGGTAACGCCGTGGTGAGACGCGCCCCTTCCCGACAGGCGCGTGATCGAGGCGGTGATTGTGGATTCTCGTCCTGACCCGGACGTGCTCTAGAGGCGCCGAGCCAGCGGGCTGGAAGCTCCCCCCGGTGGCTCAGACTCGACGATCTTTGCCGGGTCGACCTTCTGAATTCCTCCCATCCGGCCGCGCGGAATCCTCGGATATACTCCCGAGCCGTCTCCCCTTCTCGCTTTGAATCCCCGCGGTACAAAAGCATTATACCCGAACACAGCCGCCCGCGCAATCAAGACACCCTCTCTTCACTGCCTCGCGAAACCTCGGCCGGATGCTCCGACTCGAGGCTTTCCCGCAGGCCAGCAGGGGCCAAGAACTGCGTGGCAATGGGGACCCCGAATCTCAGGTGGGTTTCCCGTTGACACCCAAGAGAGTGTTCGATAGCCTCCCTTGCGAGCTTGCCCCACCAAGCGGCTTCCAGCGGGAGGCTCCTGCCCTGCTGATGCCGCCACGCCATGGGCGGGGCGGGAGTTCTTCGACGCCGTCATTCGCCTCGACAGGATCAGCGCGATCATCCTCAGAACTCGAGGCAACTGACCGGCCGGCAACCGCGCCCGGATCGTGGCGAATTTTCGAGGTGGATGCAGGCAACCGAGCTCCAGGGAGCTTTCTCCGAGCCGCGTGAAGCACCGATCCCACCCGGGGTGCGGGTTCCTGGATTGGAGAGGGCCCGCCTGGGGCATCTCTTGTGCCGATCCCCCCCATCTGCTGATCGGACCGTGGGGGTCGAGAGCTGACTCTCCGGGTGGCAGAAAAGCAATTATAGTCGAAAGAAAAGCAACGAGAGGCGAGCGCGACTAACCTTCGTTTCCTATCATGATCATTGATAGGGGTCTCCAGGGAAACCGACAACACTCGGCGAGCCTTCTGGGACACATCACCGGTGGTACCGGCCGCTCATCTCCTCATCGTGGACGATGACCCCGGGGTGCGGGAAGCTGTGGCCACCGCGCTGGCTCCCCGCTACCAGGTGCACACGGCCGCCACTGCCCTGGCCGGCCTGGATGCCCTTGCCGCCCGCCCCTTCGACCTCGTCCTGCTCGACCATCGTCTCCCCGACATTCCCGGGACGGATGTGCTCACGCTCATCAAGCATTTCTTCCCCTCAACCATGATCATCCTCATGACGGGGTTCGGATCCGAGGACGTCGCCATCACGGCCTGGCGCGGTGGGGCCCGCGACTATATCCGCAAGCCCTTCGATCCCAAGGAACTCCAGGCGCGGGTTGACGCCGCGCTGGAGACCCGCAGTCATGGGAGCGAGCGGCGGCGCAGTTCTTCAGGAACGCGACGGGTCTCCTCTTCCGGGAGTACCTGGCCCGGCGGCGGATCGCCCGGGCGAAGGAACTCATGCAGGAGACCGGCCGGAGGATCACCGAGATCTTCCACTACGTCGGCTTCAAGGACATGAGCCACTTCGGTCGGGTCTTCAGGAGGCTCGAGGGGCAGCTTCCCTCGGAGTATCGCAGGAACGCCGCCGGCGGCGCGCTCCGGAGTTCGTCTCGGCCCGGCCCGGGCGATTCCCCGCTCTGATGGGGTGAGTGAGCCGGCGGCCGGCATCGCCGTGGTGGGTGCAACGTGTTTCGGTGAGGGTTCGCAATTCTCTCCGGTACCGGGAGGTGAGCGGCCATGAGTGGGATGATCGAGAGGTACGGGATGGGCTGGTTGCCCGACTATCCGGATTTCAGGGATTACACCCCTGTGCACGCAACTATCGCCCCGATGTTGAAAAAGGCCAGGGTGGCCGAATCGCCGAAGAGTCTGCCGGCCAGTGTGGATGTCCGGGCATGGTGTCCCCCGGTCGAGAACCAAGGGGCACTCGGTTCATGCACCGCCAACGCCGGTGTCGGCATGGTGGAGTATTTTGAGCGGAGGGCCTTCGGCAAGCACATCGACGCCTCCCGCCTCTTCCTCTACAAGGTCACCCGCAGCATGCTGCACTGGACGGGAGACACGGGGGCCTTTCTCCGTACCACCATGGGGGCACTGGCCCTCTTCGGCGTTCCGCCCGAGGAATTCTGGCCATATGCGATCGGCGACTTCGACAAAGAGCCGCCCGCTTTCTGCTATGCCTTTGCCCAGAATTACCAGGCGATCAGCTATTACCGTCTTGATCCGTCCGGGACTCCAAAGGATGTGCTGCTGAGCCGGATGAAGACAAATTTGGCCGGGGGCCTTCCTTCCATGTTCGGTTTCACAGTGTACAGTTCCTACACGCAGGCAGGCGCGACCGGCAAGATCCCGTACCCGACCCCCGGCGAGAAGGTCGTCGGGGGTCACGCCGTCATGGCGGTCGGCTACGATGACTCCATGAAGATCAAGAACGGCAATTCCGGCGCTGCCGAGACCACGGGGGCCCTCCTCATGCGGAACTCCTGGGGAGTGGGGTGGGGGAGCGGGGGCTACGGCTGGCTGCCGTATGAGTATGTCCTGCAGGGACTGGCTGTGGACTGGTGGTCGCTTCTGAAGACCGAGTGGATAGATACGGGGGCATTCAAGCTGTAGTTGATGGGGAAGCATGCGAGGGCCAGGATTGGTTGGGGCCAAAGAGACCGATCCTCCCATCCGCACTACAATGGCCACTCCGTCTCACTCTTTACCACCACCACCCCACTGGTCCGATCCTGGACGTACGGCCGCCAGCCTGCCATCATCGATCCCGCGTAGATCTTATAGGTATGGCCCGCCAGGGCCTCGAACATCAAGACCACGTCGCCATAGTAAAACTGTCTGCACTCCCTCCCCCTGCTGACCTCCAAGTAATAGCAGATTTCGTGCGTATACCCGAATTGGGCCTGGTGTCTCCCCGGGAGCAACTGCAGCTCCACATCCGAAGCCCCCGCGGGGATCTTCTCGCCATCGACTGCCTTGATCACGATTGAATCATCGGCCCGCAACGTCGCGATCTGCGATCCGGGTAACGCGGGCCCAGGGTACAGCTTGATCGAGGGGGCTGCACAGGCAGCCGCAATTTGGGCGACCAGCGCGACACTGACCATTCCTTGAATGGAAACCCTTGAAGTTCGACATCTCATAGCTGCGTTCCTCATCCCTCAGCCTACCCCCCCAAGAGGCTGAGCGACGGGAGCAACCGGAGCGAACGATTCGGCTCCCCGTTATTCTAGGTCTTGCCCCGTTGGGAGGCAAGTCAGCAACAGGGAAGCCCACCGATCCGAAGACCTGGGACCGGCGGGAGAGAGAGTACTCCTATGCGGTTGTCGGCACGCGGGTCAGACGAGCCCCATGATGCGCCAGAAAACAACGCTCGTTGCGAGCGCAAGCAGGGTCAGTACGCCGTAGGCCAGCGCGGCGTGCCGGGCCTGGGCGTGGCTGAAAAGCTCGCCACCGGTGCCATGGTAGAGCGCGAGATACGTGGTGCTCTGATACGGCAGGAAGAAGCCGTTGCAGGCGATCAGCGCCACCAGCCCGACCACGAGCGGACTGATACCCGCCTGGGCCGCCACCGGTCCGAGGGCAATGGTGATCAACGGCGCGGCGGCCTGCCAGCGAAGCACCAGGCTGACGGCAAAGCACAGCAGCGTGAGCACGGCGATGAACAGGACCGGGGTGGCCGTGAGATCACCCACAGCGCCGGTCATCGTCCGGGCCAGCCAGCGGTCCACCCGGGTGCCGGTGAACACGTCAGCGATGCTGGCGAGCACCCCGAAGAACAAGGCGAAGCTCCAGTTGACTTCCCGCAGCGTCCCTGCGGTCACCACGCCGGCCGCCGCCAGCACGGTGAGGGCGAGCACCGCCACCCAGGCCGGTTCGGCCCCGTGGAGCGGCTGGCTGACGAACCCCAGCAGCAGAGCGGCGCCCACTGCCAGCGAGATCCGCTCGTTGCGGGACGGGGGGACAACAGGGAGCGCTGGAATTCCAGGGAGCTCCGGAGCCGACCCGTCTGCCTCTCCTCTTCAGCTCGCGGCCGGTACAGCCACATGACCGCGCCGACGAGACCCACGAGCAGCAACACGTTGGGAGGGGCGGCGTAGACGGCCCAGGTGATCCAGTCGAGGCCGCTGCGGGTGTCCGGGGGGAGTACCGCAAACACCAGCACGGCGGTGGTGGAACTGGTGAGAAACACCGCCGCCATCTGACCGAAGCCGATGAGCGCTGCCATGCAGAGACCTGCTGCAGGGCGGGAGCCGGGCGCATGCCCGAGCGCCTCCACCAACTCCCTGAGCGCGGGTGCGATCATGGTCACCCTCCCGGTGGGGTTGGGTACGGCGGGCCCCATGAGGACGCCGGCGAGGCTCAGTGCCAGCACCCGGCCGGGAAAGCCGCCGCGGGTGCGGGCGACGGTCCACAAGGCCAGCCGGTAGAGCACGCCTGAGGAGGCAATGCCGGCGCCTACCGCGAGCACGCTCACCACCAGCACCCAGCTCGCCGACGAAAACCGTGCCAGCGCCACCCTGGTCGGTGCCACACCGCCCAGCACCCAGGCACCGGCCAGGACCAGCGCCAGGATGCCCTCCGGCAGGGCGTCCACGGCAAGCACGGGCACTCCCGCGACAAGGAGCGCCAGGGCGTGCCAGCCCGACGCTGACAAGCCGTCCGGTGGGGGGATGAGCCAGCCGGATAGCACGATCACGCCCGCCAGCACCCCGCTCATGGCAGAGCGGTTCGCTACCCACCCGCGCCGAGGCGAGCCTTCGGAGGGGGACGCATGTGCTTCCTGGAGTGCGCCTCCGGGGATCGCGGCCTGGCTCGCCGCAGGGGTGGCGGCTTTCCCGCCACGAGAATCCGAGGCCTGCAGGCGGCGGCTCAGGGTCGCCGCGATTGCGAGCGCCACGTCCGGCTTCTGGCGCACCAGGTCCAGGAAGCGGACGCGATCCAAGCGCAGCAGCTCGCCGTTCCGTCTCGGCACGGATGGTGGCGGTCCGGGGACTGCTGGTGAGCAGAGCCATCTCACCGAGTGGATCGCCGGGACCGAGAATGTTCACCCGGGTCTCGCCGATGTCCGCTCCGGTGGACACGTAGACCCCGAAGTTGCCCCGAGCCACCAGATAGAACGCACCCCCCGGGTCGCCTTGACGAAACAACTCTCTCCCGCTCGTCAAGGGTACCGGTACGAGATGCGCGGCGAGCCTTGCCAGGGTGATGCGATCCAGGCCCGCGAACAGCTCGACTCGAGCGAGCAGATCGGCGTGCTCGACACTGGGTGATTCGCCCATCGGATCGTGGGGGTCAGGTCCTGCGATCACAGATATTCACTGTGCTTTCATGCATGGCGCGACCGCATCCACGAGGGGTCCGGGGAAGCTGTCGGGCGAACGAGCCGCAGAGCGGATGATGAGTGCGCTGGTTGGGAGTGTGATCACTCCGCTTCGAGCACCCGGCGGATTGCAGCCTCGGGCACGCGAATCTCGACGCCCGCGCGTTCCTCCTGCAGGAGCATGGCGACTCGCGAGTCGCGCTCGCCCCAGCCGCGGTTGAGCGCCTCGGTCATCTCTTCAAGCGTGATGTTGGCGAGCCGCAACGGCACCTTGTGCTCGCGTCCGAGGGCGGTTGCCAGGCCGACATCCTTGTGCGCCAGCCGCAGGGCGAACGCCGCCGGCTCGAACGTGCCGGGCAGAAACTGATCGATCAGCCCCTCGAAGGTGCGGCGCCGCCCGACCGCACCCTGCCGTACGGCTTTCCACAGCGCGAGCGGATCGACGCCCGCCTTGACCCCCAGCGTGAACACTTCGGCCAGCGCCGTCTGGATGACGTAGCCGGCGCAGTTGTGGACCAGCTTCGCCACCGAGCCTGCCCCGATGGGGCCGACGTAACAAGGGCGATCGCCGATGGCCTCAAGCACCGGCCGGTGCCGCTCGAAGACGGCCTCGTCGCCTCCGACCCAGAGCGCGAGCCGGCGGCTCTCGGCCCCGCGTGGGCCGCCGCTCACCGGCGCGTCCAGCATGTGGATCCCCTGCGCCCCGAACACCTCGTGGAGCCGGCGCACGAGCCCGGGGGCGTTGGTCGTGAGGTCGAAGTACACCTTGCCGGCCGAAAGTCCCGCCAGGAGCCCGTCCTCTCCGAGCGCGACGGCCTCCACTTCCACCGGGCCCGGCAGCGACGTGAACACCACGTCCGTTGCCTCGGCCACGCCTCGTGGCGTATCGGCCCAGCCCGCGCCGGCCTCGCGGTGGGGCGTCGCCGCCTCGCGGCGGACGTCGTGGACCACCAGATCGTGGCCCGCCTTGATCAGGTTGGCCGCCATGTGCCGCCCCATGGTGCCGAGACCGATGAACCCGACTCTCATGGCTTCACCTCATCGAAGACCTGGTGCGGCCTGGGGCTCGCCCTCCTCGCCGCCGGCCAGCCCGCAGAGAAACAGAAGGCCAGGAGGGCGATCCGAATGCGGTCCGTGGCCACCTCCGTCACCTTGCAGTCAATCCTGCCTCGCAGTCCCCATCCCCCGGGACGGGACCTGTCCGAGGAGGTGAGGTCGGCAAGGAACACACAGCGGCAATGTCCCGGCTCCTCGCGGGACTCACGGCGTTGAGTCACCAGTCGATCGGCTGGAGGGACTTGTCCGTCACGAACTTCGTGATCCACTCGAGCAAGAAGGAGTGCCGGTTGACTTCAAACTCTTTGCGGGAGACCTTGGCCCTCACGAGCCCCATGGCGCTTCCGTTCAGAAACTCGACCGATTTGACGGAGACATAGTTGATGTCTGTGTTTACAATTCCTCGAGAACCGAACGTGCCCCAGAGATCCACATTGTCGAAATCGGTCACTTCGAGGCCATGGCTCTTCATCGCCAGCGAGAAGGCGAAGGATCCATAGAAGACCAGCGCCTTGGCATGCTGGCACATCCCCTGGCGGACGACGCCAAAGCCCAGCCCCTTGTTCAGTGGCAGCCGCACCTCGGGTTTCTCGAACGCCACCTGATAGCGCGGGCGCGCGCGATCCTTGCGGGTCAGATGGATCCGCACAATCTGGCGCGGAAACTCCGGGTCGCTGAAGACCTGGCTCGAAAGCAACAGAGCGAGCGCCTTGGGAACGTCAAACGTGATCTCGTTGCCGGGATGCGAGGCGTGCTGGGAAACATGAAACAGCAGCGAATAGAATTGTTCCAGCTTGGATCTGGGGGCCGAAGGATCGAAGAGGGCTGCCAGTGCCTGGTCCAGCGTGCGGGTCGTCCCCCGGAAGAGCTTCGCCTGGTGGTCGTCCTCCAGTGCATGGACGTCCTGCAGGACCTGCGCCACGTCCACCGGGGCGGGTGTAGTCACCGCCTGTTCGGACTGGCAGCCCGCGGGGACCGGCAAAGGCGGCAGCGCGGGCGGGGACTGGGAAGGGGCGATCCGCGGGCAGGACACGGCCGCCCCGAGGCACACCGCAACGAAAAGACACGGCAGTCGTTTGCGCATAGACCGATCAGCGATACCGCCCCGGTCAACCAGGGAGACTCGCGAGCGAAAAGGAGCCATGATCCAGCCCTGTAACGAGTCAGCACGGTCGCTGCAACGGACAGGGCATTGCCTTCAACGGTGGGCAAACCTGGCTGTCCCGGCTAGGTTCGTGTCCTTGTAGCAGGTGCCCCTCGCTCCAGTCAAGCGGCGAGTCACCGGTACGACCTCCTCAATTGGATCGGGCGAGTCGCAGGGGGACGTTCTCCCGCACGGGCCACTGCCTCCCCGCATCGCACAAGGGGACTCTTCTGTGCCACCCAATGACCCATCCCTGGTGCGCCGACGCGCGCCCACTCCAATCCTCTAGTGTACTGTCTCAGAAATGGCTTTACAGGGAGCGCGTTCGGGCTGAGCCCTTCGACTCCGCTCAGGACATGCTTGTCGAAGCCCGGATTCCACACCCTTCGACAGGCTCAGGGTGAACGGAATTGTAAAGGTATTTGAGAGTCACTACACGAGTTCAGGTCGGGGCGAGCCTCTGGTCTGGACACTAGTTGACCTAGTCAATTATATAGTATACTCTGGCACCTGAATACTTGACCACGGCATATTAATGGCAGTCGCGGCCACCCGGGAGGACGAACATGGCCAAGGCCGAACTCGATCAGCAGGTGAATGCAGTGCGGCGCTTCAACCGGTTCTACACCAAGCGGATCGGCGTATTGCACGAAGGACTCCTGGGCAGTGCGTTGTCTCTGACCGAGGTGCGTGTGCTCTATGAGTTGGCCCACCGCGAGCACCCCACCGCAGCCGAACTCGCGAAGGAGTTGGAATTGGACGCGGGCTATCTGAGCCGCATCCTCCGGGGCTTCAAGAAGCGCGGCCTGATCGCCAAAACGCCCTCCAGGACTGACGGCCGGCAAAATCTCTTGTCGCTGACCGCGAGAGGACGGGAAGCCTTTGCCCCGCTCAATCAACGTTCCCATGACGAGGTCGCGGCGATGCTGGGCATGCTGTCTGCGGGCGAGCAGCGGCATTTGATCGAAGCGATGCAGACCATTGAAACCCTGCTCGGCGCTGGTCAACCCGAACCGAAGGTTCCGTACCTCCTGCGGCCCCACCAGCCGGGCGACATGGGCTGGGTCGTCCACCGCCACGGCGTGCTGTACGCCCGCGAGTACGGCTGGGACGAGACCTTCGAGGCATTGGTCGCAGAGATCGCGGCGAAGTTCATCCAGGGATTTGACCCGAAGCGGGAGCGCTGCTGGATCGCCGAGCGGGCGGGCGAGATCGTCGGTTCCGTCTTCCTCGTCAAGCAGTCGGCCAGCGTGGCCAAGCTGCGCCTCATGTACGTCGAGCCGAAGGCGCGGGGCCTCGGCATCGGAAGCCGCCTGGTGCAGGAGTGCATCCGCTTCGCCCGCCAGGTGGGCTACCGGAAGATCACGCTGTGGACCAACAGTGTGCTCCATGCCGCCCGCCACATCTACCGGAAGGCCGGCTTTCACCTGGTCCGGGAGGAGCCGCACCACAGCTTCGGCCACGATCTCATAGGGGAGACGTGGGAGCTGGAGCTGTGAGCGTTGCCTCTCTCGAGCCAACCTCATGATGTGGGCGCGACGGTGATGCGGCCCCCGATGGCAGGCGTCCTCCCGGCCGCCGCGGCGGCCGCGACCGGCATCCTGGTCGGAGCGGCCATCGTGGCCACCCGATTCGTCATCCACCAGACCGGTCCCGCCTCGCCGTCGCTCCTCCGCTACCTCACGCTCCCTCTGCTCACGATGCTTCTGGCGGCAGGCCTCGGCCACGAACGGCTGACTCTGGCGAAGGCGCTTGGCGTTCTGTCGACCATCGCGGGTGTGGGCTTCGCGCGCGGGGAGAAGGCGGCTCAGCAGGGCAGTCTACCCCACCAATGGATCGGCGAGCTGGCCGTGTTCTTCATCGGACTCAGCAGCGGCATCGGGTACTATCTCTGGCTGTGGGCGCTGGGCCAAACGACGCCCACGCGCGTTACGGTGTTCCTGGCAGTCAGCCCTGTGACGGCCACCGGGCTGGGTGCCGCGTTCCTGGCGGAAACGATCTCGCTGATGTTGTTGCTTGGACTCGCCTGCGTAGCCCTTGGCCTGTGGCTGGCTCACCGGCAAGACCCTGCGGCTCCCCAGGGGCGGCGGCATACCCCGGATCGGGCCCCCCGCCAAGATTCCTTGAACGCGGAGAGCGCGGTTGAACCGCAAAGCACCTATCTGCCGTGTTGGCACAGGCAGGCGCGACGGGCGCAACTGAACTCTCTGTATCCCAGACGCGCCAAAGAAGATTCGCAGGGCCTGGGGTTGTTCGTGCGATCGCTGGTGGGGCTGGATCGGGAGGCCGCCAAAGAGGCGCTGGCCGGGTTTCTGACGGGCAAGACGCTGGGCGCAAACCAAATCGAGTTCGTGAACCCGATCGTCAACCACCTGACAGATCACGGCGTGATGAACGCATCACTGCTCTACGAATCCCCATTCACCGACATCACGCCGCAGGGACCTGACGGCCTTTTCACCTCGGCGCAGGTAGACGAGTTGTTGGTGGTGCTTCAATGGGTCAGGGCAACGGCACTTGCGGCCTGAAAGCCGATAGTCGTCGTCATCGCGGATGGGGGACGCCCGGTATTGCGTAAAGCGCATCCTGTGTAAGTATGGCTACCCACCGGACCAGCAGGAGAAGGCGACCCAGACAGTAATCCAGCAGGCAGAGGTTCTCTCGGAGGCGTGGGCGGCCACGTAACAGCCTACGCGAGGGTTCCAGGTTCTACCGCATTCGGCTGTGGCTGATGCGGGAACCGCGAGACTGCACCCGCCCATCCGTCCAGCAACTTGCTGGCTACGCCTACCCTCGCATAACCCGCAGAATATCCAGCAAGAGTTGTCGAAAGGGTAAAAGGCTCGGAGGGGATCTCCGGGCCTCTTGCTTTGCAGGGCAGGGCGTTCGGGAAGCACCTGCACCCGGTTGGGTGTCGGCGCGGAATACGA
>JACQVO010000152.1 GCA_016209725.1 Candidatus Methylomirabilota bacterium
AGACTATGTCCTCCTGCCGGACGACGGGAAACGATACGAAATCCTGGATGGAGATCTCTACGTGACTCCCTCGCCCACCGCTCGGCACCAGAGGCTCTCACGGAACCTCTTCCTGGCCCTTGCCCAGCACGTCCAGACCCACATGCTCGGGGAGGTCCTTGCCGCTCCCCTCGATGTCATTCTGGCTGAGGATTCCATCGCGCAACCGGACATTCTGTTCATCTCCAACGAGCGGCTCCCCATCGTCCGGAATTGGGTCCACGGTGCCCCCGACCTCGTGATGGAGATCCTCTCGCCAGGGACCCGGGATCGGGATCGGACGCTGAAGCGGCACCTCTACGCCCGCCACGGGGTCCGGGAACTCTGGCTCGTGGATCCGGAAGCCAGAACAGTGGAGGTCTTCGCCCTGGATCCCGCCTCGGAGGTTCATCCCCGCATCTTTGCGGAAGGCGATTCCCTCGCCTCCGATGTCCTTCCAACCCTGCACCTGCCGCTGGAGCCGATCTGGGCCTGATTTGCAAAGAGAAGCCGTGGCCGTGATCGTGGTCGTGGCCGTTACGAACACGACCCGGGGGCTTTTCACGAACACGGTCACGGTTCGTCCACCAGGAAGTACCTTCCCAGCCCGAATGCAGTGCCCTTGCCCACGTGGAGAATCTCCCCGAGCTTTAGGAGTGGCAGCCAGGGGCCGAGCGGGCCGCCGAAGGTGACCCGGCCCACGAAGCCGCCCAGGGCCATCCGCGCGTCCTGCCGGGCCGAATACCGCTCCCAGTCGTGCCAGCGAAGGTCGCTCTCCTCGACTTTCACGTCGGCGGCTGAGGCGAGGATCTCGCGCGCGTTGACGCGCGGCTGCACGCCGCAGTGGACCTCGGCCAATACCGACACCCGACGCAAGAGCGCCGTAGCCAACGTCGCGAACTCGGGCCGGACGACCAAGTCGGCCTCTTGACGGAGCCGGGTCGGGGTCACGAATTCCAATGTCACACGCTCGACAGGTCCAGCCTTGCCCTGATCGAGATCGGCGCCAGACCAGGGCGGCACGACCGGAGCCAGGAGATCCCGCTCCCCGTCGTACACACACCGCCCCCGTGGGTCCTCGGGGTCCTCGGGGTCCTCCGCGAGAACCCGCTCCACGCGGAATCGCGCCCGTCCCCGGCCGATCCCCCCCCGTCCCATCTCGCGGCAGGCCGCTAGGAAGTACGGTGCCAGCGAGATGGCCCGCCCGATCAGGACCAGCCCCAGCTCCAGCTTCTCGCCCGGCCCGAACTCTCTCCGATCGGTTTCCGGCGGCTCCAGGACGAAGGGGTGCGCCACCTGGGGACTCCTCGCCAGGGACGAGGCCTCCGGTGGAGCAGGCGTGTCGAAGACGTAGGCGTACACGCAGACAGCCGGGTGAGCACAGCCCGCGCACTCCCGCCGCAGGGGGCAGGCCACGCGCTTGAAAGCGTGGCCGAATGCCCCCCGGAAGGTCGAGCCTTTGTACGGCGGCAGGTGGAGCGGCTCCTCGGCCAGGACGGTGAGCCGGAGGCGCGCCCAGCGCATGGCCCGGATCAGGTCCTCCAGGGCAGCAGTCGAAACATCCTCGTTTCCTCTCGCCATCGGAGGAGTCGCTGCCGTGCTCGGATCCATGCGAGGCTTCACCGTTTCTTTGCGCGACAGCGACTGAGCGCGTGTGTGCATTACGGCACCTCCCTACCCACAGAGGACCCCTCACCCGCCCCTCTCCCACATCGGGGAGAGGGAAATCCGGATTGGGGCATGGGAGTGCGGCCCTTGTAACACGCCCACGCACCCCGGAGAATCATAACCATGTTGCCAGGCCGCCAACATTGCCGGTCAGGCAGGGACGATCTGCTTTGGATCCACGGGGATGAAGTACCTGGTCTGGGATCCCGCGGCGCGAGCGGCGGCCACACAGTACCGCTCCACCCATGGCCCGGTGCCGAGCACGGCCCGAATCCTCCGGTTCAGTTTCGCCCGGGCCTCGCGGAAACATTCGTCCGCCGCCCCCGCCCACCGCGCCAGCACGCGGGACCGCTCGTCCCGCACGCCCAGCTCCAGGATGTGACGGCGCAGCTCCTCCCGCATGGCCGCGTCGTGGAACGCCTTGGCCTCCAGCGAGCAATCGGCACACCCCACACACTTCGCTTGGCCGCAGCCCCTCGCACGCCGTTGGGCAAGGATTGCGTACACAGCGAATTGGATCGGCGTGAGTTCTATGCTGTGCCCTGCAATCCGGAGTGATCTGGAGGCCGGATGCAGCGAGAGGGTTGGCGGGGAGATGAGTCGGTCGAGTTCTTCCTGGGCGCGGCCGACCAGGGCCGAGTACGGGAACCCTTCGATATCAAGGCCGCTCAAACGCTCACGCAGCAGCAGAAGGGGGACCTCCGCCAGCTCCACTTTGACGTCGCGACTGCGGATCGTGCGGCCGTCCACCGTATACGCCGTTTGGCCCGGCGCCGGGTAGAAGAAATCCCGCTGGCCCTCCATCTCGGGCGGGCAAACGAGGACGTGGGATAGACGGTCCTGGGGGCGAGCGAACAGTTGGAAGGCGATCCCCAGGAACAGGCCCATGGTCTTCCGGCCTCCGGCCACCGAACAGTGAAGAGACGTGCCGGGATCCCGTGTAAGGTCGCGGAC
>JACQVO010000151.1 GCA_016209725.1 Candidatus Methylomirabilota bacterium
CCCTCTAGGGGCTTCGATGGGCCACGGATGCCCGAGCCGTCTTGGGCAGCCCGGTAGGTCGAAGCGGCCGCGGTCGTTCCGTCTGCTGTGGATAGATGAATTCCACCTATAATGCAACGTCCCCTTCACGTCCCCTTTACATCCGTTTCGTCCACGCGGTTGCGTCAGTCGTGTATTTCTTGACCGGCGGACTATGGGAAGTCAACTTTCTGCAGGAGGAGGGTGCATGCCCTTCGTCACCGTGAATGGCGCAGCGATCCACTATGCCGGCGGCAGGCTGTGGGAGGCAGCCCGGGGGCCGGCGGCGGTCTTCCTCCACGGCGCGGGCGGAACGCACGAGCAGTGGCGTTTTCAAATGCGGCAGGTGGAGGCCAGATGGAACGCATTGGCGGTGGACCTCCCGGGCCACGGGGACAGCCAGGGGGATGGCTGCCGGACCGTTGCCGACTACCGGGATTTCGTGCGGGACCTGTTGAACGCCCTGGGCGTGCCGCGCGCTGTCCTCGTCGGTCACTCCATGGGGGGTGGGATCGCGCAGAGTTTCGCTCTCGCGCATCCGGATAGGCTGGCGGCGCTCGTCCTCGTAGGAACGGGGGCACGGCTGCGTGTCCACCCGGACGTCTTCGCCGCCATCCGGCGAAACGTCGGTGAGGCGGCGCGGCTCATCAGCGGATGGGCGTATTCCCAGGAGGCCCTGCCGGCGACCGTGGCCCAGGGCGCCCAGGCCTTTGCCAGGAACCGGGCGGCGGTGCTGGAGGGGGATTTCCGCGCCTGTGACGCCTGTGACCTGATGCACGAGATCGCCGCCATTCGACTCCCCACGCTGGTCCTCTGCGGCGAGGAGGATCGTTTGACCCCGGTGAAGTATGCGCGGTTCCTCCAAGAGCAGATCCCGGGGGCGGCGCTCATCGTTGTGCCAGGCGCGGGCCACATGGTGATGGTGGAGAAGCCGGTGGAGTTCAACCGGGCGCTGATCGCCTTTCTGGAGACCAACCTGGGCCCGACCACATCCTGATGCGCTATTTTCCTCGCCATCCTCGATTACCTGAAGGGGATCGAGTGGCACACCCGCCAGATCGTCCAGAGGATGACGGCGCAGGGCTAGCGGCGCCGGTTCGGTCCAACTGTTGCGGGCGACCGGAGACGGCCGGCTTTTCGCTTGAAGCGCCCGGCTTCCCGGTGGTATAAGGCTCCGTCTCCCGGCGATGACGCGCTCACGAATTTCGGATTGCGGATTGAAAATCCTACATTCGAAATCCGAAATCCGCAATTCGTTTGGAGGTGGCCGTGCTGTATTTCCTGCGATTCGAGGTGCATCAGCCCGAAGGTATGCCGTCGAAGCAATTCTACGAGATCTGGAGCCGGGAAGCAGAGGCCGCTCTGACGGGTGTCCGGGCGGGCAAGGTCAAGGCCCTGTACAAGGTGTCGGGGCGGCGGACGGCCCTAGCCGTCGTGGATGCCATGGATCACGACGAACTCGATCGCCCGCTGGCCGGGTCGCCGATCATGAGGGAACTGGGGGGCTCGGTGGAGGTGGAGGTCCTGCCCATCCGCCCGTACGAGAACTTTGCGGAGGAGATGAAGCGGGTGCTAGCGAAGATGTGAGCGGGCTGCACACTCCACTCCGGGCGGCCCGGGAGACGGGGGGATCCTGGATGAGAATTGCGGTCATGGGCAGCGGGGGCGTGGGCGGATACTTCGGTGGCCGCCTCGCCCACGTGGGAGAGGACGTGACCTTCATTGCCCGGGGTGCGCACCTGGACGCCATTCGCAGGAGTGGCCTGCAGGTGAAGAGCGTCGCCGGAGATTTCCACGTGCACCCGAGGGCGACCCACGACCCTGCGGAAGTCGGCCCCGTGGATCTGGTGCTCTTCTGCGTCAAGGCCTACGACACGGAGGCGGCGGGGTCCCAGATCCGCCCCACGGTCGGTCCCCAGACGGTCGTCCTGTGCCTCCTGAACGGGGTGGACAACGAGGAGAGGCTGGCGGGCATCCTGGGGGATGAGCGCGTGATGGCCGGGGTGGTGCACATCCTGTCCACGATCAGCGCCCCGGGGATCATCAGCCAGACCGCCGGCCCCCGGACGATCAAGTTCGGGGAAAAGGACGGCCGCGTCAGCGACCGGGCCCGGCGGATCCTGGCGGTCCTGACGGGCGCCGGCATCCGGGCCGAGCTTTCCACCCAGATCCAGGTTGACCTCTGGGAGAAATTCCTGTTCATCTGCGCCCAGGGAGGCGTCACGGCGCTGGGCGGGCTCACGATCGGCGAGATCCGGGGGTGTTCCGAGACGGCGGCGTTCTACCGCGGCGTAATGGAGGAGGTGGCGGCCGTGGCCCGGGCGAAGGGGGTCGCGCTCCCCCGGGATGCCGTGGATCGGGCCCTGGCCTTTGCGCGCGGCCTGCAGCCGGGCATGCGGTCCTCGCTGGCCCACGACCTCAGCCAGGGGAATCGTCTGGAGGTGGAAACCCTGGCCGGCAGTGTGGTGCGGTACGGCCGCGAGACGGGCATGCCGACGCCCTTCAACTTCGCCATCTATGCGTGCCTGAAGCCGCATCACGAAAAGGCCCTGGCGGCCCGTGCCGTCTGACGGCGGGGCGGCGCGGAAACCTGGGCGGGGGAGGACGACGGGCGGGTATGAGATGGATGGAGCTGGTTGACGACCAACGGGTATTCCTCCTCCGGATGGAGCCGGATATCTGGGCAGAGATCGAGCGCGGAACGCTCACCTCGCTGGAGCTCCTCCGTCCGGGCCGGACCGCGCGACGGCCCGAGTTCCGACGGGGCGATGTCCTCTTGCTGTACCACCCGCAACGGCCGACGCCGGGCGTGGCGTCGGGCGCGGGAACGGGCAAGCTCTCCCACGCCGTGGCGGTGCGGTGGGAGTCATCCAACGACACCGGGTACGGTCTGGGGCCGCTCTGCCGGATGGAGCCTTCCCTCACGCGAGAGCGTCTCCTTTTCGCGGCCCAGCGAGGAGTGCTGCCCGACCTGTTCCGGCGGCCCGACGAGCGGACATTCACCCTGCAGCTCCTCACGAGCGACCAGCGGGACTGGTTCCTGGAGTATGTGATGAATGCCGGAGTCGCTCTGAAGATGGAGGAGGGGAAGGGCCGGCCTCCGGTTCCGCCTCCGTTGGCGGACGCGGCCGGGATTGTCGAGTTCGAGTGGTAAGCAGGCGGGGGAAGGCGCGCTCCGGGCGGACCGGCTGGTGGAGCGACGCGGTCCCGCGCCCGTGCAACCCTGTGCAGGATGAGGAACCGCCGTGCTGACAGACTTCACACGTTTCGTGATCGTCCCGGATGCGAATGCCAGACCGAGCCGGGAATACCGGGCGGTCATCACCTGCACGGAGTGCGACTGGTCAACGGAGACCGAGCTCCGGACCAACGAGGTGCAGCGCCTGCTCTGCGGCGGGTGCGGCAACATCGAGAAGGCGTATCTGGGCGTCCCCGACGAGTTCGTCGGCGTCCCCTGCCCGGAGTGCTTCCGGGCCGTCACGAGGCTGGAGCGGCAGACGGACGTCCTCGGACGAATCGAGGTCCTGCGGCTGTTCTGTCCTGAATGCGACTGGGAGTTGTAAGGCAGAGGCCTGGCCCATGACCATCGAGCGGCGCGCGTTTCTGAAAGGAGTGGCGGGAGTTTCGCTGGCGGCCGCGTCGGTCCGCGGCGCTCCCGCCCGGGCGGCGCAGCCCGCCCCACTGGAGCCGCGAGAGCGGCACCTGCGGAACTTGCGGCAACTGACCTTCGGGGGGCAAAACGCCGAGGCCTACTTCTCCCCGGACGGCAAGCGGCTGATCTTCCAGTCCACCCGCGACGGGCGGCACTGCGATCAGATCTATACCATGGATCCGGAGGGCAACGATGTCCGGATGGTGAGCACGGGCAGGGGCGTCACCACCTGCTCCTTCTTCTTTCCCGATGGGCGGCGGTTCATCTACTCCTCCACGCACCAGGCCGGCCCCGAGTGCCCGCCCCGTCCGGACATGAGTCGGGGGTATGCCTGGGGGCTGCATCCCACGTATCACATCTTTGCCGCCGATCCGGACCGGGGGAGCCTGGTGCAGCTCACCCGCGAGGGGCACTACAATGCCGAGGGCGCCCTCTCGCCCGACGGGATGAAGGTCGTCTTCACCTCACATCGGGAGGGCGACCTGGACCTGTATCTGATGGACAGCGATGGGTCCAACGTGCGGCGCCTCACGGACGAGTACGGCTACGACGGCGGGCCATTCTTCTCCTGGGACGGTCAGGACATTGTCTACCGGGCCTTCCATCCCAGGACCGAGGCGGAGCGGCAGGAATACGCCGCCAATCTGGCCCGCCACGTCTTCCGACCCACCTGGCTGGAACTCTTCGTGATGAAGGCCGACGGCATGGGAAAGCGGCAGGTGACCGACCTGCGCGCGGCAAGCTTCGCGCCGTTCATGCACCCCAACGGTCGACAGATCATCTTCGCCAGTAACTTCCACGACCAGACCGGTCGGGGCTTCGCCCTGTACCTGGTGAGCCTGGACGGCACGGGGCTGGATCGGGTGACCTACGAGGGGGGCTTCTCCAGCTTCCCGATGTTCTCGCCCGACGGCCGCCAGCTCGTTTTCGTCTCGTCGCGCGGGTCCCGCGCCCCGAGGGAGTTCAACGTCTTCCTGGCCGACTGGGTCCCGTAGACCGAATAATTCACGAACGGACCCGTGAATTCTCCGGATCAATGACCAATCGGCCTATGCACTTCACGCAACTGACCACAATATCATGGTGCCGGCGGATGCACTGGTGCACAACCCCCGGTATTTGGTTGAGTCAAGTGCATAGGCCGAATGACCAATGACCAATCCCGCCATGGCGGGGTGACCAATGACGGTGGGGCACCCATCGCACCTCGCCCGCCCCGGGCGGTGCGATGGTTCCCACAGCCCGCCGTCAAGGGATCACACGGAAAGTCCATCCCCGATTGGTCATTTGCCATTGGGCTTTGGTCAATCCCGTGATTTTTCGCGAACGAGTGCGCGAATAATCCGGGCTGGCCCCAATCCCGAAGAGACCATGTCCCGCCGGTACCAACGGGGCCACAGTCGGTGCTCCGAGGGGCCAACGTGAGGCGGTAGGGTTCCTTCCATTCCAGCAGCAGAGTGCGCCATGCCGGCCAACCTGACCCCGCAATACCTGGAGGCGGACAAGCGCTTCAAGGCCGCCAAGACCGTGGAGGAGAAGGTCGCGGCGCTGGAGGAGATGCTCGCCCTGATCCCCAAGCACAAGGGGACGGAGCACCTCCAGGGCGACCTGAAGCGGCGTCTCGCCAAGCTCAAGGCCGAGGCGGAGCAGGCCCGGCGCCGCCGGGGCGGTTTCTCGATCTCGGTGGATCGGGAAGGCGCCGGTCAGGTGGTGCTGGTGGGCCCTCCCAACGCCGGGAAATCCTCGCTGCTGGCTTGCCTCACCAATGCGCAGCCCGAGGTGGGCGAGTACCCATTCACCACCGGCCGCCCCGTCGCCGGCATGATGCAGTTCGTCAACATCCAGATCCAGCTCGTGGACCTGCCGGCCGTCTCAGACGAGTACATGGAACCGTGGGTGCCCAGTCTCGTTCGGCCGGCGGACCTGGCCCTGCTTGTCGCCGACCTGTCCGGACCGTCGGCCCTCGAGGATATCGAGACGGTGACCGGCATCCTGGAGCGGAGCAAGGTGGCCTTGGTCCCGCTGAACTCTCCACTGCCTCCCGTTGGCTGGACGCAGGTCGAGACGCTGATCCTGGGCAACAAGGTGGACGCGCCTTCGGCGGAGGCCGCCCTGGAGATCGTCCAGTCGTACCTCGGGTCACGGTTTCCGATCCATGCGGTGTCGGCCCATTCCGGCCGCGGCCTCGAGCCGCTCCGGCGTCTGATCTACGACGGCCTGAAGATCGTGCGGGTCTATTCGAAGCCGCCCGGCAAGGAACCGTCCATGCAATCCCCGGTCGTTCTCCGGCGGGGGAGCACTATCGTGGAGATGGCGGGGTCCATCCACAAGGACTTCGCCCGGCAGTTGAAGTACGCCCGGGTCTGGGGCGGGACCAAGTTCAGTGGCCAGCGGGTCCAGCGGGACTATGTAGTCCAAGAAGGCGATGTCATCGAGCTGCACATCTAGCCGATGGCCGATGACCAATGACGAATGACCAATGACCAATGGGGACCGGCGCGAGGAATGGTCTGCGGGGATGCGGGCGTGTATTGCCTCGTCCTGCGGCTCCGGCGGCCGTGCCGGGTTTGGGTGCCGCGCCGTGGGGCCTGCCGGTTCGACCGGGGATGGTACGTGTACACCGGCTCGGCCAATCAGAATCCCTGTTGTCCTCAAAGGCACACCTTGAGACCAACGCGGCACGCCTGAGTTTGACCGGACGCGCGGGGGAGCGTATAGTGGGAATGGCGCCAACGGTCATCCGGCGCTAAAGGAGTTCCCATGAGCACCTCCACGCCATCTCCCGACACGCCAGCCGAGGTTTGTCCCTACTGGAACGAGGTCGGGGCCGATTTCGCCTCCATGTACCCGGGTGGCGGCTACTGCATCGCCGGCTGCCACAAGCGGATCAAGGTCATGGCCGACAAGACGTTCCGCGACGTCTGCGCCATGAACTTCGCCGAGTGCGAAGGCTACCACCGGCTGCTGGCTGAGGAGGAGGCGAAAGAGCGCCAGACCCTGGGGAGCATCTGGCGCTAGGCTGCGCCCCATGGCTCGCTGTCGCGTCTGCGGCTCCCGGTCGCTGCTTACCGCGGCGAGCCTGGGAGTCTGCGCCCCGTGCATTCGGACTGCGCCGTCCGGACTTTCCTCGGCCCTTACCCGCGTCCACGCGGGGACCCGCCGATCCTTCGGCCTCCCCCTTACGCCGCCTCGCGACCCCAGTGGGATCCTGTGCGATCTCTGCGTCAACGAATGCCGGATTTCCCCGGGTCAACTCGGCTACTGCGGTCTCCGGAGAAACGTGGACGGCCGTCTGGTGGGCGGGGGGCCGACGCAAGGGAATCTGAGCTGGTACTTCGATCCCCTTCCGACGAACTGCGTGGCCGACTGGGTCTGCCCCGCCGGGACCGGGGTCGGCTATCCGAAGTGGGCGCTCCGGCCGGGCCCCGAGTACGGTCATACCAACCTGGCGGTTTTCTATCGGGCCTGCTCCTTCAACTGTTTGGGGTGCCAGAACTGGCATTTCCGGGAGGCGGCCGGTACCGAGAGGGCCATGACGCCGGCCGCCCTGGCGGCGCTGGTGCATGCCCGCACGGCCTGCATCTGCTACTTCGGCGGCGATCCCAGCCCGCAGATGCCGCATTCCGTTGCCGCGGCGGTCCTGGCGCGACGCCGGACGCCGGACCGGATCCTGCGGATCTGCTGGGAAACCAACGGGACGATGCACCCGCGATGGCTCCGGAAGGCCATGGCCATCGCCCTCGCGTCAGGGGGCTGCATCAAGGTCGACCTGAAGGCGTGGGATGATGGAATCCATCGCGCCCTCACCGGGTTCTCCAATCGGCGGACCCTCGAGAATCTCCGGCTGGCCGCGGAGCTGGCCGGGGCTCGCCCATCGCCACCGCCCCTGGTCGTCAGCACCCTGCTGGTGCCGGGCTATGTGGATGCTTCGGAGGTGAGGAACCTCGCCCGATTCATCGCCAGCATCGGCCCGGATATTCCCTACAGTCTCCTGGCGTTCCATCCCCAGTTCTACCTGAACGATCTGCCCGTGACCTCCCGTGAACAAGCGGAGGAGGCCCTGGCGGTCGCGAGAGCCGCCGGCCTCACCCGCGTGCGGATCGGCAACCGGCATCTGCTGGGGACATCGTGTGATCGGCGGGACGCCGTGGTGGTCTGAAGGCTTCGGCGAAGGGGAGATCTTGTCCGCCTCGGTGTTCGAGGGATGAGGTGACTGGAGCCATGTCGCGAGGATACCGGGTCATCATCGTGGGGGCGGGGCCCGCAGGGATCTTTGCCGCCCTGGAACTTGCCCGATCCGGCGTAGACCGGGTCCTGCTGCTGGAGAAGGGGCCGGATCTGCCCGAACGGCAGCGCCTGGGCCGGGGGGGCTCCAGGCTGTCCGGCTGGGGCGGGGCGGGGGCCTACAGCGACGGGAAGCTGGCCCTGTCCACCGAGATCGGCGGGTTCATGGAGCGGTACTGCACGCCGGGCCAGATGGCCGAGTTGGTGGAGTACGTGGACGAGACCTACCGGGCGTTCGGCGCCCCGGCGGAGCTCCACGGATCGGACACCGAGGCAGTCGCACATCTTGAGCGCCAGACGGCGCGCTTCGACATGAAGCTGATCCCCAGCCGCTACCGGCATCTGGGGACCGAGGGCTGTGAGGAGTTGGTTGGGAAGCTCCGGGCCCACCTGGGCGGGCAGGTGGCGATCCGGTGCGGGGCGCCGGTGGTCGAGGTGATCGTCGGCGGCGGGAACGCTGTTGCGGGGGTGCGATTGGAGGACGGGACGGAGATCAGCGCGGACTATGTCATCCTGGCGCCGGGTCGCGAGGGCTCCGCCTGGCTTGCCAGGGAGGCGGAGCGGCTGGCGCTTCACACTACGATCAATCCCGTGGACATCGGCGTCCGGGTCGAGGTCGCCGCCTCGGTCCTGGAGGAGATCACTCGCGCCACCTATGAGGCCAAGATCATCTACTACACCCGGCGGTTCGAGGACATGGTCCGCACCTTCTGCATGTGCCCGTACGGGGAGGTGATCCGGGAGGATCTGGGCGGCCTCTTCACCGTGAACGGCCACAGCTACGCCCATCGCAAGACGGCCAACAGCAATTTCGCCCTGCTGGTGAGCAAGACGTTCACGGAGCCGTTCCGCGAGCCGATCGCCTACGGGCAGCATATCGCCCGGCTGGCCAACATGCTGGGCGGCGAAGTCATCGTCCAGCGCCTGGGCGACCTGCGTCAGGGGCGGCGCTCGACCCCGGGCCGGATAGGGCGTGGACTGGTGGAGCCGACCTTGCGCGAGGCCACCCCCGGCGATCTCAGCCTGGTTCTGCCGTACCGGTACCTGGCGAATATTCTGGAGATGCTGGAGGCACTGGACCGGCTCGTCCCGGGGGTCAACTCGGTGCACACGCTGCTGTATGGGGTAGAGGTGAAGTTTTATTCGCTTCAGCTCCAACTCGGGCCCGGCCTGGAGACGGAGATTCCCCGCCTCTTCGCCGTGGGGGACGGCGCCGGGGTCAGCCGGGGCCTGGTGCAGGCCTCGGCCTCGGGCGTCCTGGCCGCCCGGAGCATCGCCGAGCGGGTGAAGGGGAAAGGAGACTGAATATCGAACAAGGAATGTCGAGTAACAGAGGCCGCGTGGAAACCGTTCGAGGAATGGCGATCCTTCGCAGTGACGCCAGCACTCGAGCAAATCCCCCCGTCCCCCCC
>JACQVO010000154.1 GCA_016209725.1 Candidatus Methylomirabilota bacterium
AGTGGCATGGGGATGACGGGCGATGGGGAGACATCCGGGATCAGAACAGGCCCGAGATCCGCCCCTCCGCGTCCACGTCGATCTGCTCGGCGGCCGGGCGCTTGGGCAGGCCGGGCATGGTCATGATGTCGCCGGTGATGGGAACGATGAACCCGGCGCCGGCCGAGATTCGGATCTCGTTGACGGTCACCACGAAATCGCGCGGGCGACCGAGGAGCGCCGGATCGTCGGACAGGGAGCGCTGGGTCTTGGCCATGCAGATGGGAAGCTGGCCGTAGCCCAACCGCTCGGCGCGCTCCAGTTGGCGCTCGGCCGGCTTCGTGTAGTAGATGCCCGAGGCCCCGTACATCTTCCGGGCGATGAGATCAATCTTGGCCCGGATCGGCAGCTTCCAGTCGTACAGCGGTATGAACTGGGACGGCGTCGTCTCCAGGACTTGGAGCAGCCGCTCCGCCAGAGGGATTGCACCCTCGCCCCCCTTGGCCCAGCCCTCGGTCAGCGCCGCCTCGACCCCCAGCCCCTTGCACCGTTCGAGGACGTAGCCGAGTTCGGCCTCGGTATCATGGGTGAAGCGATTGATCGCCACGACCAAAGGGACCCGGAAGAGCCGGATGTCCTCGATGTGCTTCTCCAGGTTCCCCATTCCCCGCTCCAGTGCCACGATGTCCTCACGGCCAAGATCTTTCGCGGGGAGGCCACCGTGATACTTCAGGGCCCGCACCGTGGCCACCAGGACCACGGCGTCCGGCTTCAGGCCCGCGTAGGGGCACTTGATGTCGAAGAACTTCTCGGCCCCCAGGTCGAAGCCGAAGCCGGCCTCGGTCACGCAGATCTCCCCCAGCTTCAGGGCGAGCTTGGTGGCGATGACGCTATTGCAGCCGTGGGCGATGTTGGCGAAGGGGCCCCCGTGGATGAGGGTGGGGGTCCCCTCGATGGTCTGGACCAGATTCGGGTGGATGGCATCGCGCAGGAGGGCCGCCATGGCGCCCTGCATCCTGAGCTCCGAGGCCAGGACCGGTGTTCCGTCATACCGGAACCCGACCAGGATACGCCCCACTCGTGCCTTGAGGTCCTGCAGGTCCTCCGAGAGGCAGAGCAAGGCCATGACCTCCGATGCCGCCGTGATGAGGAACCCATCCTCGCGCGGGACCCCCTGGGTCCGGCCGCCGAGGCCCAGGACGACCTGTCGCAGGGCCCGGTCATTCATATCCACCACCCGGCGCCAGAGGACCTGCCGGGGATCGATGCCGATCTCGTTGCCCTGGTAGATGTGGTTGTCAATGCCGGCGGCCAGCAGGTTATGGGCGGTCCCCACCGCGTGGATGTCCCCAGTGAAGTGGAGGTTGATCTCGTCCATGGGCAAGGCCTGGGAGAAGCCCCCGCCGGTGCCGCCGCCCTTCATCCCCAAGCAGGGGCCGACGGACGGCTCCCGGAGCGCCAGCACCACGTGTTTGCGCAGCCGGTCCAGGGCCTGGCCGAGGCCGATGCTGACCGTGGTCTTCCCCTCCCCGGCGGGGGTCGGTGTGATGGAGGAGACCACGACCAGCTTGCCATCCGGCTGCTCGCGCCGCGCCGCCAGGGCCGCGATATGCACCTTGGCCTTGTGCCGCCCATACGGGATCAATTCCTCACCGGTGATGCCGACCCGCTCGGCGATCTCCTGGATGGGGCGCAGGGCTGCTCGATTGGCGATCTCGATGTCGCTGGGGATTCCCATTGCAATACTCCCTCTCGATCCGAAAAGCGTTCGGCTGTTCGGCAGTTCGGGCGTTCGGCAGTTCCGGGGATCCATGAACAGCCGAACCGCCGAACGGTCGAACGCCGTTTAGGGCCTTCCGGTGCGGCGGTCGACGATCTGCTGGTACAGCGCCTCGTACTCCCGGGCGGACCGGTCCCAGGAAAAATCGCAGGCCATCCCGTTCCGTATCAGGCGGCGCCAGGTATCGGGCTGGCGGTACAACCCCACGGCGGCGCGCACCGCCTCCAGGAACGCCTGCGGCGTTATCCCGGCGAACTTGAACCCGGTTCCCTCGCCCGTTCCGGGATCGAAGGGTTGAATGGTATCGTCCAGGCCGCCCGTGGCCCGGACGACGGGCGCCGTCCCGTAGGCCAGGGAGTACATCTGGTTCAAGCCGCAGGGTTCGTACCGCGATGGCATGAGGAACATGTCGGCCCCCGCCTCGATCTTGTGGGACAGGCCCACATCGAAGCCGAGCTGCAATCCGACGCAGGACGGGTGCCGCGCCTTGGCCCCCTCGAACGCCTTGTGCAGGTTCGCATCGCCCGTCCCGAGGAGGACGAACTGCGTGTCCAGGTCCAGCAGGGCGTCCAAGGCCTCGGCGACGAGGTCCATGCCCTTCTGCGGCGTCAGGCGCGAGATCACGGCCAGCAGGGGAACGTCCGGCCGCTCCTGCAAGCCGAAGGCGCGCTGCAGATCCGCCTTGCAAACCGCCTTCCCGGAGAGGTCATCCGGCGAGAACGTGGCCGCGATGAACGCGTCCCGACTGGGGTGCCACTCGTCGTAGTCAATGCCGTTCAGAATGCCGTAGACATCCTTGGCCCGGGCCCGCAGGACGCCCTCCAGGCCGTGGCCGAACTCCTCGGTCTGGATCTCCTGGCTGTATTTTCGGCTGACGGTCGTGATCAGATCGGCGAACACCAGTCCCGCCTTCAGGAGGTTCACTTTGCCGTAGAACTCGAGGCCGAAGGGGTTGAAGAGTTCCTGGCCGAGATTCGCCATGGCCAGCGCCTCCGGCCCGAAGAGGCCCTGGTACCCGAGGTTGTGAACGGTGAACAAGGCTCCGGCGGCCTGGAATTCGCGCGTCCCCTGGAGGCTGGTGCGGAGATAGGTCGGGACCAGGCCGGTCTGCCAGTCGTTGCAGTGGTAGATGTCGGGCAGGAAACCCAGGGCGCGCGTCATCTCCAGAACGGCGCGGGAGAAGAAGGCGAACCGCTCCGCATTGTCCGGGTAGTCGCCGTCCTGGGTCTGATACAAGGCGTCCCGGTTGTAGTATCCGTCGTGTCCCACGAAAAAGACCGGGACCGAGCCGATCGCCCCCTCCCAGATGGTGGCGTCCGCGGTCCGACCCGCCACGGGGACGGAGAGGGAGGTCAGGACCTGACGAAGCTGGAACTTGACCGGATCCACCCCCCGGTACCTGGGGAGAACGACCCGGACGTCGTGGCCCAGTTTGGCCAGGGCCTTTGGCAAGGCGCCCGCAACGTCCGCCAAGCCCCCGGTCTTGGCGAAGGGGGCGGCTTCGGATGAGGCCAACAGGATGCGCATGATGCCACCTCGATGACGACACGTGTGGAAAGGCGGAAACTGGAAATTGGAAACTGGAAGCTGGAAGCTGGATAATGATGGGGGGTGGCAGAATGGCCCGTCCCGCTCATCCGTTCCGCGTCCCAATTTCCATCTTCCAGTTTCCAAGTATCCATGGGCTGTATGCCCGGGCGCCAGCTTACCCGATGTCCCATTGCGCATCAACACCTCTCACTATCTTCAGAACCGCGGCGCCCGCTTTTCCAGGAAGGCGGCCACCCCTTCCCGCACCGCCTCCGACTGGAACAGCTCGGCGATCGCCTGGATGGCGAGCTGCTCCGCCTGCAAGAGATCCATGGCGAGCCCGCGGTCCATGACCGCCTTGACCGTGCGCAGCGTGGCCCCGGGCCGCGCCGCGATGACCCGGCCCAGCTCCCGCGCCGTCGCCAGGGCCTGGCCGGCCGGAGCCAGCCGATTGACGAGCCCGATCCGCCAGGCCTCGCGGGCGTCCACCGGCTCGCCGGTGTAGATGAGCTCGCGCGCGAGGGCCTCCCCGATCAGGCGGGGCAGGCGTTCCGTGCCGCCGCCCGCCGGAAACACCCCCAGCTTCACCTCGGGCAGGCCCAGGTACGAGGTCTCGCCGGCCACGCGCAGGTCGCAGGCAAGCGCCAGCTCCAGTCCGCCCCCCAGGCAGTGCCCCTCGATGGCGGCGATGGTCGGCACGGGGAAGAAGTCCAGGCGATTGTACAGTGCGTGCTCGTGGACGGCGCGCTGCCGGCCGAGCCGGCGCGCCGTTACCTCCGGAAACTCCTTGATGTCCGACCCGACGGAGAAAGCCCGGCCGCCCGCACCGAAGACGACCAGGCACCGCACCGCCGGATCCGCGGCGATCTCCTCCAGGCAGGCGGCGATCTCCTCCTTGGCGTGGTAGGAGAGGGCGTTCAGCGGCGGCCGATCCACGGTGAGCGTGGCCACACCATCCTCGGCGCGCCAGTGCACGAATTCACGCGCTGACTGACTGCTCATGCCGGTTCCTCCAGGTGCACGATGTCCGGGATGCCCGCAGGGTCCATCACGAGAAGCGCATCCTAACCCGTGTGCCCCGTCGGGATCAAGTCCTGTGGAGGCAGTCCCGCACCGGCCCGATTCCTTCTCGCCTTGTGGAACCCGGCACACGCCGCTTGACAAGGGATTTCAGTCAGGGGTATATAGGCCCATCACACCTTGCCGCGCTCGCATCCGGTGACCCGGGCCACGCGTCCGGGCCGGCTTTTCCGTCACATTCAGGGGAGGAACGGGTCATGCGCACACACCGTCACATCAGAGGCTGGCGAGGGGTCGGGCTGGTGGCGCTGCTGCTGGGGCTGCTGCTGGGGCTGCTGCCTGTGGCCGCTTGGTCGGCCACGGAGCTGAAGATCGCCTACATGCCCCACCCCATCCATGAGAACTCTATCAAGTGGATGAAGCAGTATGCGGAGAAGAACAACATCAAGCTGACCCCGGTTCCCATGGCCTACGAGGTCTATCTGGAGAAGGTGCTGGCGAACCTGACCTCGAAAGGCGGGCAATACGACATCATGTGGCACAACGACGACTGGGGACAGCTCTGGGGCCGGTACATGGAGCCGACCGAAGACGTGGAATCGGTCAAGAAGATGACCCGGTTCATCCTGGAGCCACCGTTCATCTGGGAAGGGAAGAATACTGCCGTCCCCTTCGTGGAAACGGTGGGGACGTTCTTCTACCGCACCGACCTTCTGAAGGAGAACGAGGTCCCGCGGACCTGGGACCAGTTGGTCAAGACTTCCCAGCGCCTCCAGAAGGAGGGGAAGGTGAAGTGGGGATTCGCGGGCGGGATGAAACATCCGCATGGCTGGTTCACCTTCTTCTGGTCCATCTGGGCCAACGGAGGGGACCTGCTCCTGCCGATCCACGAGCGGCGGAACGAAGAGCTAGCCAAGGCCGGGTGGAAGAGCGGAATCGCGCAGCCCGAGGCTGTGCAGGCCGTGGAGTTCTGGTGGGATGCGATCAAGACCCACAAGATCAGCCCCCCCGGGATGCCCGCCTACTCTCGCGATGACGCTAACGCCATCTTCATGGCGGGGGATGCGGCCATCACCATGGCCGACACGACGCTGTATGGGAAGTTCAACGACCCCAAGCAGTCCAAGGTGGCCGGCAGGATCAGCGTCGCGCCCTTCATCATGGGCCCCAGCGCCAAGTTCAAGTCCATCGCCTGGCGCGACGCCTGGGCCTGGGCCATCCCCAACCATATCGCCCCGGAGAAGAAGAAGGTGGCCAAGGAAATGCTGAACTGGCTGATCCTGAACCGGGAGGCCCAGGTGGACCTCTGGAAAGCTACCGGGGGCTTCCCGCCCAACGAAGACGTCCAGAAGGATCTGATGCGTGACGACGCGGACTTCCGGAAATTCCGGGCGGCGACGGTGGAGGCACAGGTCCTGATCCACGGCGCGTACTACTTTGAGCGCTGGAACGAGTTCTTCGCCACGTCCATTGACTATCTGGTCAAGGCGGTGACCGGGCCGCGAGAGGGTATTAAGGCTACCCTGGAGGAGGGGGCGAAGAAGGCCAGCGAGGTCGCCGCCCGAAAGTAGCCGGACGCTAGAGACTAAACGACGACGTGAGCCCCCGGGTCCGCTCAGGCGAGCTCGGGGGCTTGCCCGTTTCCCCGGGACATACATGAGAAGCCGATTGCTGGGCCGATTCGGCGAGCGCGAGCGCTTCATGCTCGCGCTGATCCTCCCCGCCGTTGTCATCCTGATCACCTTTCAGATCGTCCCCATCCTGATCGGCGCCAACGCCAGCTTCCGGAACTACAGCCTGTTCAATCCTCAGAAGACGTTCGTCGGGTTCGCGAATTATCGCCGCATCTTGACCGATCCGCTGTTTTTCGGGACCGTCCTGCCGAACACGTTCGTGTTCATGATCGCCTCGGTGAGTGGCGGCCTCCTGGCCGGCCTCACCTTGGCGATGATGTTGAACCGCAGGTTCCGGGGCGAACGGCTCGTCCGGACAGCCATCCTCCTGCCGCTCATGGTCGCGCCCGTCGTGGCGGCGATCATGATCACCTGGATGTTCAACGACCAGTTCGGGATCGCCAATGTCTTCATGCAGGCCCTGGGCTTCGAGCCGGTGCCCTGGATGATCAGCCGCTGGACGGCTATGACCGTCGTCATCATGACCGACGTCTGGCTCTGGACACCGTGGTTCACCATCCTGATCCTGGCGGCGTTGCAGTCGCTCCCCCCCGAGCCTCACGAGGCCGCCCGGATCGACGGGGCCAATGCGTGGCAGGTCTTTCGGAACATCACCCTGCCCCTGCTGCGGCCGGTCCTCATGGTCTGCATCGTCATCCGGACGATCGATGCCTTCCGGGTCTTCGACATCGTCTGGACCATCACCAAGGGCGGGCCGGCCCGCTCCACCGAGGTCTTCAGCATCTACGCCTACAAGGAGGCCTTCCTCTACCTCAACTTCGACATGGGTTCGGCGGCCTCCCTGATCGGCGCTGTCATCATCATGGTCGTGGGCGGCGTCCTGTACAAGGCGCTGAGTTATATGGTCGAGGTGTCGAGGTAAGGAGAAAGGGCCCGGGGCCCGAGGGACCACCCGTGGGTGATAAACACGTCATGGCGAGGGTGGTTGCGGCGGAGGAGGGGGTGTGGTCGCGGCTTTGGGGGCTGACGGGGGTCCTGCTGCCCGGATGGCGCCGGGCATTCTTCGGCCTGGCATTGACGGCCGTCACGTTGCTCCTGGTCTTCCCGGTGGCCTGGATGGTCTTGACGTCCCTGCGCCCGGCCTCGGGCGTGTTCTACGTCCATCGGGGGACCGAGTTTACCCTGTCGAACTTCGCCGAGGCCCTGGCCAAGCCGGAGATGAAGGAGTCCTTTTTCAACAGC
>JACQVO010000153.1 GCA_016209725.1 Candidatus Methylomirabilota bacterium
GCCGGCCCCAAGAAGAGCAGCGCAAGCGCACACACCGTGGTCCAATCGGACGCCGCAAGACGGAACCCGTGCCCGATCGATTCGCCGGGCGTCCACATCTCCGGCGGCTCCACCCAGGCGATCGCCCCTTCCACCATGAGCGGACCCCCGGGGGCATGCAGGGTGACCACCAGCGGGGTGCCGGGCACCAGAAGCTGCGGGAGACGGAGGCGCAGACCTCCCCGACTCCCATTCTGCGTCCGGCCCTGGAGCGGAGGGGCTGCCGGATCCGCCATCTGGCAGGTGACCGGGAGATCCAGGGCGAGGCGGAGCCCGGACTGCCGCGTCAGCACCAGGGGCCGAAAAAGCTCCCGTAGGGTCTGGACGTCTGCGAGGGCGATCTGGGTGAAGGCGACGCCGTGGATGAGGCCGCCCCCTGGGGGAGCCGGCTTCCCGAGCCAGATCACCCGGGCCTCCAGCTCGACCGTCCCGCGGTCCGTCAACAGCCGGAGCCCGAGCGGTGTCTGGGGCCGGAGGCGCTCGGCCGTCTCCACCGAGGCCCCGCCTTCGCTCAGGGTGCGGGTCCAGCCCGCCCCCCCGGTGGGGGATCCGCCGGCTCTTACCGTGTACACGAAGGGGAGCTGGATCGGATACCGGGGGAACCGGCGTTCTGTGGTGCCATCGGGCATCGAGAGACCTCCGGGCCCTCGAAGGATACGACAGCTCGCGGGCAATGCACAAGGGCGGTTCCACGGGTCGTGAGGCCGAATATTTCACCGCAGAGTTCGCAGAGATCGCAAAGCCCGCAGAGAAACCCCTCATATCCAAAGTAACAGCGGGGGAAGGGACGCGGGGGATACCGGCACACTTTGGCCCGGAGGCTGCCCGCCTGCCGCCGACTCTCGGCGGGCAGGGGCCCAGTAGTTGGAGGCTGATGGAGCTTTGCGACCTTTGCGCGCTTTGCGGTGAAATGTTTAGGTTCAGATGTCTGTTGAGAGACTTTGGATGGCGACCGAAGCGGCGGGTTCCTCGAGGGGCAGAAGACCGGGGAGGCGGGAGAGGAAACGAATGCGGATTGCGGAACACCCAGAGGGCACCCGAACAGAATGGAGAGGGAATGCTTGAGGCGTGGGCCAAGACTGGCGGGGGGACCTTACGAAATGCGAGCCGTGAGTCTGCCGCGATGTTGGCGGCCGGCCAGCGCCAAGGGAATAGTTGGATGGTAGGGGCCATCGTCAGGCGCGGTCCAGGAGCCAGCGGCGGATGATCGGGATGCAGCGTCTCGAGAAGATGTGGCGGGTGGGGACCTGGAGGTGTTCGACCGAGGAGGCGCGCGTTTCGAGGGCGGCCTTGAACGCGCGGACCCGCTCCAGGGGGTAAAAGGGGTCCTTGGTTCCCGAAATGTGGAAGATGTCCGTGGCGCTACGGCAGTATTTCGAGGAGCCTTCCCAGTCGCCCGGGATGCCGCCGCAGACCCCGGTGAGGCCCCGGATCGCGTTGGGATGGCTGAAGGCGAACCGGTAGTTCAGCGCCACCGACTGGGAGAAGCCGAGGAGAAAAATCCGCTTGCGGTCAATGGGATGGGCCGCACAGACGTCCCGGATAACCCCCCGGATAAACTCGTGATGGAGCGCCTGATTCTCTGCAGGGTTGTGCATCGTCCCCCAGCCGAAGCCGATCCGGGACTGGGGGGATCCCCGTCGTCGCTGGATGTGCTGGTGCGGCCCCTGCAGGGACGCGATGGCGAATCGATCCCCGCAGATTCGTCCGGCCAGCGCCAGCATGGACTCCTTGGTCCCCCCGTATCCGTGGAGCGCGACGAGGAAAGGATACCCCCGCCTGGGCGACGGCGTGTCTGGCAGCCGGACATCATAGAAGCACGTCGCTGGGATGACGAGCTCTTTTTCCACGTCGCGTTCCTCCCGGCACAAGGCGCCGCCTCTAAGCAGGCTCTGGAAGCTACGGGCAGACAGCATAGCATACCGCTCCCTTCCCTCCCAGGGCCGCGCACCGGGTTTCCAGACAAACGCCCGGAAGCCCGTCCAATGCGACATATTCGGCTTGACACGTCCGGGGCGCCTTGGTAGGTTCCTCGCGCTCGGAGGGCTGGGGGGCCGCATTCAGGGGTGTTCTGAGGTCCGGGCATGAAATCTCCTGCCGGCCCATGGCATATCGGCAGGGTTTTCTGTTCCCCCGCACGGAGTCACTCGCCTTTCATTCCACTTCTCTCCTACCACGAGGGAATCCGCGAAGGAGGTTGGTATCGTGAGCGAAGCCGCCTTTGTGCTGTCAACCTTTGGCTCGGGCGGACCCATTCACCGTGCGCTGGCGGCCCCACCGAGGATCTTGGCGGGGCTCTTGGCGCTGGCGGCGTCTTTGTGTGCCACCGCGGCGGGGGCAAGCGAGGCGGAGCTGAAGATCCCCGACCTGGGCTCCGTGAACTTCGTCGGGATGTCCGGGCACAACCTGCTCCTGTTCGGGCTCATCATCTGCGTCGGCGGGATGGCCTTCGGGCTCGTCCAGTACATGCAGATCCGCAAGCTCCCGGTCCACCGGGCGATGCTCGAGATCTCGGAGCTCATCTACGAGACCTGTAAGACCTACCTGATCACCCAGGGCAAGTTCCTCGCGATCCTCTGGGCGTTCATCGCGGTCGTCATCGTGATTTATTTCGGGTTCCTGCTCCATTTCTCGGCGGACAGGGTGCTCCTCATCGTGATCTTCAGCATCGTCGGCATCCTGGGCAGCTACGCCGTGGCCTGGTTCGGGATGCGGATCAACACCTTCGCCAACTCCCGGACGGCCTTCGCCAGCCTCGGCGGCAAGCCCTTCCCGACCATGGCCATCCCGCTCAGGGCCGGGATGAGCGTCGGGATGCTCCTCATCTCCGTCGAGCTCGCGCTGATGCTCTTCATCCTGCTCTTCATCCCGGGTGAGTCTGCCGGCCCCTGCTTCATCGGCTTCGCCATCGGCGAGTCCCTGGGCGCCGCGGTCCTTCGTATTGCCGGGGGCATCTTCACCAAGATCGCCGACATCGGCTCTGACCTGATGAAGATCGTCTTCAAGATCAAAGAGGACGACGCCCGCAACCCCGGCGTCATCGCCGACTGCACGGGCGACAACGCCGGCGACTCGGTCGGCCCCACCGCCGACGGCTTCGAGACCTACGGCGTCACGGGCGTGGCCCTGATCATTTTCATCCTCTTGGCGGTGAAGGACCCCACCGTCCAGATCCAGCTCCTCGTCTGGATCTTTGTGATGCGCGTCGGCATGATCGTCACGAGCGCCGTCTCCTACTATGTCAATGGGGCCTGGGCCAAGGCCAAGTACGCCGACGCCCCCAAGTTCAACTTCGAGATCCCGCTCACCACGCTCGTATGGCTCACCTCCTTCGTGTCCATCGGCATGACCTACGTCCTGTCGGCCATCCTGATCCCCGGCGTGGGCGACGGAACGCTCTGGTGGAAGCTCTCCACGATCATCTCCTGCGGCACCATCGCCGGCGCTCTGATCCCCGAGCTCGTCAAGGTCTTCACCTCGACGAACTCCAGCCACGTCCGCGAGATCCTCTCGGCCTCCCGTGAGGGCGGCGCCTCCCTGAACATCCTCGGGGGCATCGTGGCCGGCAACTTCAGCGCCTACTGGATGGGCATGGCGATTATCGCCCTCATGGCCATCGCCTACGGCGTGAGCACTTTCGGGCTCGGCACCCTCATGGCAGCCCCCGCCATCTTCGCCTTTGGCCTGGTGGCCTTCGGCTTCCTGGGCATGGGCCCGGTGACCATCGCCGTCGACTCCTACGGGCCAGTCACCGACAACGCCCAGTCGGTGTACGAGCTCTCCACCATTGAGACCATCCCAAAGATCACGGAAGACATCCGGGCCGAGTTCGGGTTCACCCCCAATTTCGAGGAGGCCAAGGCCTACTTGGAGGAAAACGACGGCGCCGGCAACACCTTCAAGGCCACGGCGAAGCCCGTGCTCATCGGCACCGCCGTGGTGGGCGCCACGACCCTCATCTTCTCCATCATCCAGGTGCTCACGGCCCGCTTCGGCGCCGCCGACGTTTCCACAGGCCTTTCGATCCTGAACCCCGTCTTCCTGCTGGGCCTCATCACCGGCGGCGCGGTCATCTACTGGTTCTCCGGCGCCTCCACCCAGGCCGTCTCCACCGGCGCCTACCGGGCCGTGGAGTTTATCAAGCGCAACATCAAGCTCGAGGGCGGGGGCGAGAAGGCTTCGGTGGAGGACTCGAAGAGGGTGGTCGCCATCTGCACCCAGTACGCCCAGAAGGGGATGTTCAACATCTTCGTGGCGATCTTCTTCTCGACCCTGGCCTTCGCCTGCGTGAACCACTACTATTTCATCGGGTACCTGATCTCGATCGCGATCTTCGGCCTGTTCCAGGCGATCTTCATGGCCAACGCCGGCGCCGCCTGGGACAACGCCAAGAAGCTCGTCGAGACCGAGCTCCACATGAAGGGCACCGAGC
>JACQVO010000017.1 GCA_016209725.1 Candidatus Methylomirabilota bacterium
CGACTTCCAGGCGCGCGCGGATCGGGAGCTGCCCGCGGACATGCGGGGATTCCTGGATCTCTGGGACCAGAGCCTGTCCAGGGCGAAGCAGGTCTTGGCCTTTGCCCGGGAGATGCAAGCCATGAAGGTCTCCTTCGCGCAGGGAATGATGCAGCCGCTCCAGACTGTCCGAGTACGGGCGCCCATCCTGAACCCCCGCAAGATCATCTGCCTGGGCCTGAACTACCGTGACCACGCCCAGGAAACCAAGGCCGAGATCCCCACGACGTGAGCGCCCGGGACTACCAGATCCGCAAGCCGGGCGGGCAGTGGATGTCGGGTAAGACGTTCGACACCTTCGCCCCGTTGGGTCCCGCCCTGGTCACGAAGGAGGACATCCCCGACCCCCACGTCCTCACCATCACGTGCACGGTGAGTGGGGAACTCCTGCAATCCTCCAACACCAAACACCTGATCTTCTCGATTCCGGACATCGTGGCCTACTGCTCCCACATCTTCACCCTGGAGCCCGGCGACGTCATCGCCACGGGGACGCCGGGCGGCGTCGGCTTTGCCCGGAAGCCGCCGCGGTTCTTGAAGGAGGGCGACGTGGCGGTGCTGGAGATCCAGGGCATCGGCGCCCTGCGGAACCCGGTACGCAATGACGGGCGGTGATGTCCCCGAGGGGGAGCGGTTGATGCCGTCGGTTCCGTGTCCGGCGCTGTGCCGGTGTGAGGCCCGTGGCGGCGCGCTGGTGCAACCTTGCCTCCCCGAATTTCGGACGAGACAGGGCAGATCCCCCCTTGACGTCCGACGGCCCAGGCCTATCTTGTTTATCAGATAGTCGTCACGTCCAATGCCGTGAAGAAAGGAGGGATGCGCTGGGTGGTTGGATGAGGGGGGGTGATGGCGATGGCGGGTATCCCTGCGAAATGCCTCGACTGCGGGCAGATCCTGGCCTACGACGGAAGGACGTGCATGTACTACTGTCCGGATTGTGAGGCCAGCAAAGCGGAGGTCAAGAAACCCGAGGAACTGAGGAAGGCCGCGTGACCATGACAACTGAGGCCGCTACCTGAGGCAGGCATCGGCTCTTGCCGGTGCCTGCCGATTTATTTTGCAGGCGAGCGAGCCCGGAAGCCTGCCGATGCGGCCTCGACGTCCCGCGCGACCGTGTCCATGGGGAGTTCTGTGGCAAATCCGATCCGAGGCGTCATCAGAGTCGCGCACACGGCCAGCCCGGCCAAGGCCTTTCCAAGGCGTGTCATGTCCTTTCCCTTGCCCGTGCCCTTCGACCGGGGATGTCGCTCTTGCGAGCGCATCGCTGGGATCAAGCCCGAAGGGCCCCCGCTGGAGCCTAGCAAGAGGTGTCCCGTCCCGCAACTCCCGCTCGCAGAACGAACGGGCAGGCCCCCTCCGGGGCTTTCGGGTTGACATCCCGGGGGGGCTTGGCTACATTCTGATACACGCCTGCCGTTCCGAGCACGACGCTCGCCCTCGCTTCCTTCGTCGCATTCGCCGTCGGTGGGCCGATCCCCGCCGGCCGCGGGCCTGCGTCGCGGTTGAGCCGCGTTGTCGTTCGAGCAAGCCGATTGACCGATTGCGTGGGTGCGGAGAGGCTGCGGTGGTTAGAGAGTGGCCGGATGGCCGTGGCTTCCCGCCGGGATCGTGGGCGCCCGCCAAGGAGGGGAGGAAGGGCATGAGCTCCGAGTACCCCACGAAGCGCCGATTCGCCCGATTGACCTTCCGGGAGCCGGTTTCGGGAGACGTCACCGCGAGCCACGACGTGCACATCCTGGACCTGAGCCTCGGCGGCGCACGCGTGGAGCACACCAGCATCCTCCGACCCGGGAGCAGTTGCTACCTTCGCCTGCCGCTCAACGAACAGGTCTTGACGGTCCTGTGTCGAGTCGTGTGGTCGCGGGCGGTCGGGCGGGCGGCGGAAGAGCAGGGCGGGACCGGTCTTCTCTACCACAGTGGGGTCGAATTCGTCGGCATGTCGCGAGAGGCGCAGTCGATCTTGGAGGCATTTCTGGGAGCACAGGGCGCCTGACCCGGCTGGTGGATCCTGCGGGAGCGCCTAGCCTGTCCTGGACGGGGCGGGGAACTTCCGCCCCGCGGGACGGTCCAATCCAGGGAGGAGTGACTGGCACGGTGCGTCTTGGGGGTTTGGAAAGGGTCAGGCCGCTCTCGGAATGATGCCAGAACCCGTGCCGTGGATCTTGGGCGGGGGGAGTCCCACGTCTTTCGCTTGACGTGCCTTTCAACCGTTTGCTATAAAGGACTTATGGGTCCATCCAGATGAGTGCAATTAACCTCATCCTTCAGACTGGCGTCGTCGCCAAGGGTGTTCTCCTCGTTCTGCTGGTCTTTTCCCTGGCTAGCTGGACCATCATCTTCCTGAAACTGCGAACCCTCGGGCGTGCGGACAGACAGGACGAGCGCTTCCATCGGCTCTTCCGGGAGAGCAAGAACCTCCATAGCGCCTACGAGGACTGCCGCCGCTTTCCCCAGAGCCCACTGGCCGCCCTGTTCCGGGAAGGCTTTCGCGAGCTGAGCTTTGTCCTGAAGGGAAACCCCGCCCCCGGTGGGAACCCGGCCTCCCCTGATGCCGCGGCCAAGGGCTTGGAGATTTCGGCCGAGGATCTCCTGTCGCGGGTTTCACGGACCCTTCGCCATGCCAGCCTGAGGGAGGTCTCCGGGCTGGAACGCCTCCTGATTTTCCTGGCCACGACGGGAAACGTCACCCCGTTCATCGGACTGTTCGGCACGGTCTGGGGCATCATGAACGCCTTCCACAGCATCGGCTTGACCGGGTCCGCCAACCTCGGAGCCGTTGCGCCCGGCATCGCCGAGGCGCTCATCACCACGGCGGCTGGCCTCGCCACGGCGATCCCCGGGGTCATCGCGTACAATTACTTCCTCAACCGGATCAAAGGGGCGGCCACGCGCATGGATCTTTTCGCCTTGGAGTTCACCGGGCTCGCTGAGCGGATCCTGGCCAAGGGGGGGCGTGGTCGATGACGACGCCGTGGCGTCAGGGCTGCAGAGGAATGGGGCAGATCGGCGATGGCCTTTAAGAGTGCCGAGTTTGAAGGGCAGACCCGGCTGGGGCCCGCGCTAGCGGAGATCAACGTCACCCCCTTCGTGGACGTCGTTTTGGTGTTGCTGATCATCTTTTTGATCACCGCGCCCATGATGCTGGGCGGGATCGATGTCCGGGTGCCCAAGACGGAGACGCGGACTATCCAACCCGAAGAAAGACTGGTCCTCACGATCACGCGGGAGCGTGGCGTGTTCCTGGACAATCAGCCGATCAGCCTGGATCGACTCTCGAAGGTGCTGGGCGGCATGGTCCGGCGGAACCCCAGGTCCGCCGTCTTCCTGAAGGCCGACGAGGCCGTGGCCTACGGCACCGTGATGAAGGTGATGGACGTCATCAAGAAGGCGGGCGTCGACCGGGTGGGCATGGTGACCGAGCCGGTGCGGCCCGGGGGAGGTTGAGGCATGGCGGCGGTGGCCGACCGGATTTCTCCGCCCGGACTTCAGCCGCGGGACGTCTGCCTTACCGTCGTCTTGTCGCTCCTGTTCCATGGCCTACTGACCGTGGTGATCCTCCTGGTCCCGCGGTTCCAGGTGGGGAGCTATATCAGCATTCCGGTCAGTTACACGGTAAGCCTGGTTGAGGCCCCGCCGGGCGGCGGCGGTCCCTCGCCGGCCCCGAGCAAAGCAACGGCCCCGACCCCGGCGCCCGTTCAGACCGCGCCGTCCCCGGCGGAACGGCCTGCACCCGCGTTGCGGCCGGCGCCCACGGAAGAATTGACGCTGCCCGGGCGGCGCCCCGCGCGGAAGACCGCACCGACACCGGCTCCGGAGCGCGAACCCTCCCTCCGGCCGCCCACGACCGGGCAGGAGCCGCCGCGCCCGGCGGCGCCCGTCCCCATCTCGCCGGTGCCGATGGCGCCTGTCGCCCCCACGACGCCGGCACCCGCCGCACCTCCTGTGGCCTCGGTCGGGCCTACCGCCGGTCCTAAGGCCGCGGTCGAGAAGGGGGGCGGCCCGGAGGTGGCAGGGACGGGGAGCGGCAGCGGGCGCGGTGCCGGAGGCGGAGACGCCCTGGCTTCCTATCTCACCCTGCTGGATTGGAAGATCCAGCAGAACTGGGTTCCGGTGAGCGCACTGCTGGGGCCCGAGACGGTGGTGGCGGTCCGGTTCCGCGTCCTGCGCTCGGGACAGGTGCGGGACATCGAACTGGAGGCGAGTTCCGGGAACGCCAGCCTGGATACCTCGGCGTTGCGGGCGATCCGGCAGAGCCTGCCACTCCCCCCCTTTCCCAATCTGCTGACCGACCCGTACCTGGACCTTCGGTATCGTTTCGTGATGGAGCGCGGCTGATGCGAGCATTCCGGTGGGTGGCCATCTGCATTCTCCTTCTCGCCGTGACGGGATGGCCGTCGGGCGCGCGGGGACAGGTGATCGAGCGGGAACTCCGGGAGCGAGTCGTCCCCAAGATTCCCATCGCCGTTGCGGGCTTCGCTCCCTTTGCCATGAACGGCGAGGATCTGGGGAGGCTGGGTGCCACGGTGCTGGCCGCCGACCTGCGCTTCACCAACATCTTCGACGTGATGGATCCCGCCACGTTGCCGTTCGATCCCAAGACAGTGCAGTTGGATCAGGAGCGGCCCCTCTTCCCGGGCCTCAACTCTCTGAGGATCCAGCACCTGGCGGTGGGGCAGGTATCCAGCCGGGGGCGAGAGGCGGTGGTCGAGGGGCGCCTGTTCGACGTGACCACGGGGAACATGGTGTTCGGCAAGCGCTATGTGGGGGACTCCAAGTTCTACCGGTTGATCATCCACCGCTTCGCCGACGACATCGTGTTCAACCTCACCGGGGAAAAGGGCGTGGCCCAGACGCGGATCGCCTTCGTGTCGGCCGTCAGCCGGACGGCGCGGGAGATTTTCGTCATGGACTACGACGGGGTCAACGCCGCGCCCATTACCGGGAATCAGTCCATCAACCTGTCGCCGCGGTGGTCTCCGGACGGCCGCCTGATCGCCTACACCTCGTACCGGAACGGCAACCCGGACCTGTTTGCCCTCAACTTTGACAGCGGCCGGCGCGACGTCCTGTCGGCCCAGCGTGGCCTGAACGTGACGCCCGCCTGGTCGCCCGACGGGCAGTGGCTTGCCTTCGCCATGAGCGCGGGCGGGGGGACCAATCTGTCCCTCATGCCGAAAGGCGGCGGCACGCCGAGGCCCCTGACCACCGGCCCCGCCATCTCGGTCTCCCCGTCCTTTTCGCCCAACGGACGCCAGATCGTCTTCAATTCGGATCGCGGCGGCTCCCCCCAGATTTATGTCATGGACGTGGAAGGGACCAATTTGCGACGCCTGACCTTCCAGGGGAACTACAACGCCTCGCCGCGCTGGTCCCCCCGGGGAGAGAAGATCGCTTTCATGTGCCGGCTCGCGGGGAACCAGATCTGCCTGATCAACCCCGACGGCACCGGCCTCCAACAGCTCACCACGCTGGGCAACAACGAGGATCCCGCCTGGTCCCCGGACGGCCGTCACATCGCCTTCACCTCGACGCGAATGGGGCCGCGGGACATCTTCGTGATGCACGCCGACGGGACCGAGCAGACCCGGCTGACCAACAACGGGCGGGACAACTATCTGCCGGACTGGTCGCCGTGACTCTCAATCGTGTGATGTCTGCACTGGAAGGTGGAGCCGCCGGGGCTCTTCGTGATCACGGGGCCGTAGCGATCCGGACCCCGGGTCTGTTTCGAGAGTCTGCCCGCGGGATCCGTCGATTGCGGATCCCTGCGGAGCATCGCAACCAGAGAGGATTGCCGTTGATGATGAACGCGAACGGACGAATCGGCTGGCCGACGGGTGTGGTGTTGGTCGGCGCCATCCTGACGCTGGGAGGTTGTGTCAGTGGCTCGGACCTCGAGGCGGTGCGCCGGGACAACATCGCGCTCCGCCAGGAGGTGGCCGGCCTGTCGAAGAGTACCGAGTCGGCTCGGGCCTTCACGGAGGAACGGCTGCGCAAGTTGGAGACGGATCTCCACGGCCGCTTCGAGTCCACCGTGAAGGAGAGCGAGGGCTCCCGTCTGGCCCTGAGTACGCGGCTGGAGGAGATGGGGACGGAGACCCGTTTCATTCAGGGAAAGCTGGAGGAGAATGCCTCCGTTCTGCGGGACATCCAGACTCGCGTGGACGAGGTGGATCAACAGGTGCGATTGGTCCGGCGCCGGATGGATGGTCTCGATCAGCAGACGACCAGCGTGGGCCAGCAGATGCGCACCCTGGAGCAGCAGGTCCGGACGCTGGACCAGCAGGGGCGCACCCTGGAGCAGCAGGTCCGGACGCTGGACCAGCAGGTCCGGATCCTCAGCCCGGCCCCGCCGGTTGCGCCACCTCCGGCCGATCAGATGCCGGGTCAGGCGCCTGGCGTGGCTCCCGGGCCGGGACAGCCCGCAGTGGGTCAGCCTCCCGCCGTTCAGCTTCCCGCGGCCCAGCCCCCGGCAGCCCAGCCGCCCAGCGCGCCGCCCGTGGGGCCCACGGCCGTTGCGCCGCCCGCGCCGCGACCGCCGCAGGTGCTCCTGCCTCCCGAGGAGGTGTACAAGAACGCCCTGAGCGACTACACCAAGGGGAACTACGACCTGGCGATCGCGGGGTTTCGCACCTACATCCAGAACTACCCGCGGACCAGCCTCGTCCCCAATGCTCAGTACTGGCTGGGCGAGTCGTACTACAGTCAGAAGCACTACGCCCAGGCCATTGAAGAGTTCGACGTCGTGATTCGGGATTTCTCGGACAGCCCCAAGGTCCCCAGCGCGCTGTTCAAGCAGGGGGATGCCTACCTGCAGATGGGCGACACCAAGCGGGCGACCGCGGTACTGTGCGAGTTGATGAACAAGCACTCCAAGACCCGCGAGGCCCGGCTGGCGCGCGAGCGGAACATCCGCTGCCGATAGGCGAATTGTGCCCGGCGAGCACGGCGGCGTCCTTTCCCTCGGACGCCGTCGTTCGTTTTTCCGGAGCCGATGGGAGAGCCCGTGCCGCCCGGTTCATGGGAAGACGCGGCCCGTGCAGGGTGGTCCGCCAGGCGGGAAGGCGCACCCCCGGGCTGCCCCAGACCGCGCGGGCCGGCGGGCGTTTCAGGCGGACAGTTGGGCGGCCAGGTCCTGGACTTGCTTCCGGAAGGCGTCCTCGCTCGCCATCTTCCGCTTCACCTTCTCGCAGGAATGGATGACGGTCGAGTGGTCCTTGCCGCCGAAGCCATCGCCGATGTCGGGCAGCGAGGCCTTGACGATCTCGCGGACCAGGTACATGGCGACCTGACGCGGCAGGACGATCGACTTGTTCCGCCCGCGGGAGCGCAGATCCTCGACCCGCACCCCGTAGAATTCCGCCACCGCCTTCTGGATGGAGGAAATCGTGGGGAGCCGCTGCTGCTCGGCTGTGAGATCCTTCAGCACCTCCTGGGCCAGCTCCAGGCTGACCTCTCGGTTGGTGAAGGAGGCGTGGGCCACCAGGCGCACCAGGGATCCCTCCAGCTCGCGGATGTTGGACTTCGCGTGCTTGGCGATGAAGAGCGAGACCTCATCCGGTAAACGGACCCCTTCGGCCTGGGCCTTCTTGCGCAGAATGGCGGCCTTGGTCTCCAGGTCGGGCGGCTGGATGTCTGCGATCAGGCCCCACTCGAAGCGGGAGCGCAGTCGCTCCTCGAGCGTGGGGATCTCCCGCGGCAGGCTGTCCGAGCTGATGACGAGCTGCTTCGAGGAATCGTAGAGATCGTTGAAGGTATGGAAGAACTCCTCCTGGGTCCGCTCCTTGCCCGCGATGAACTGGATATCGTCGATGAGCAGGAGATCCAGGCTCCGGTAGCGGTTGCGAAACTCCACGGTGGCGTCGAAGCGGATGGCGTTGATGAGGTCGTTGGTGAACTTCTCCGAGGAGACGTACGAGACCTTGATCCGCGGGTCGCGCTGCAGGGCCAGGTGTCCGATGGCATGCATCAGGTGAGTCTTCCCCAGGCCCACGCCGCCGTAGATGAAGAGGGGGTTGTACGCCTTGGACAGTTGCTCGGCCACGGCCAGGCAGGCCGCGTTGGCGAACTGGTTGCTGGAGCCGACCACAAAGGACTCGAACCGGTATTTCGGATTGAACTGGGCCGCGGTGTCTCGCGGCCGGCGCGAGGCGCGGCGTTGGGCCGGCTCGTCCGGGGCAAGGGCGCTGGGTGTGGCCTCTTTCTCGGGGAGGAGCAGGACCACCTCCACCTTGGTGAACATGAGATCCTCCAGGGCCGACCGGAGGAGTCCCAGGTAGTGCTCCTCGAACCATTCCTTGAAGAACCGGTTCGGAAGCAGGACCTGGACCCTGTGATCCTCCACGGTCCCGAGAGTGAGCGGCCTGAACCACGCTTCGAAACTCTGTCGGCTGATCCGGCTCCTGATGACCGAGAGTGCCTCGTCCCACACTTCCCGCGCGTTCGACGACGAGACTGCCACTTTCATGCGTTGCCCTCCGGACCACGGATCTACTTATCCACAGGCCATCCGACGATCTAACTTACTGAAATGTCTTGATTTCCAAATGGTCAGGTTCGTCCGGTCCGCTTCCAGAGCGGGATTGGAGTTATCCACAGGCTTCTCCACAGATGTGGATAACCGGAAACCCCAGTTATTTTCAGCATCTCGGGTGCTTGTCCCCAGGTTGTGCAACACGGCAATGTGCTTAGAATGGTGTGGAACATATTGAAAATAAACATCTTTCTGGAATTCGAAGAAAGCGAGGGTCCCCTTGTAGCGCACCCGGACAACAGGTGTCAAGCCCATTTTTCAGAAATTTTTTTGGAAGGAAGAAGGGACGACCACTGAGGTGGGCGTACCCGGAAGCTGTGCGTGCGCCATTTACCTTGACACTCCGTTTTTGGGTGACGTAGAGTGAGCCCAACTCCGACGCGAGAGATGGGGACCCCTCTCGGGCATGGGATCTCCCTCCGCGAAACCTTCAGGCAGGAGAACGTGCAATGACGTGCTGGCGAGTGCTGAGTGGCTTCCTCCTCGCCCTGACCCTGGGGGCGCCATCCCAGGGCGGGGCGCAGCCGCCCATCCGGATCGGTGAGATCAACTCCTACAGCGGAATCGCGGCCGGCTTCACTTTGCCGTACCGGCAGGCGGTGGAGATGGCGGTGGAGGAGGTGAACATGGGCGGGGGCCTGTTGGGCCGCCGCGTGGAGGTCCTGTTCCGGGACGACAAGGGGAATCCCGCCGAGGCGGTCACGCACGCCCAGGAACTCGTGTTCGGGGAGAAGGTCGCCCTGCTGGCCGGAACCTTCCTCAGCAACGTTGGCCTGGCCGTGTCGGATTTTGCCCGGCAGAACAAGGTGCTCTTCGTCGCCGCGGAGCCGTTGACCGAAGCCATCACGTGGTCCCAGGGCCACCGGCACACTTTCCGCGTCCGCCCCAATACCCACTCGCAAGGGCGGATGCTGGCAGAGAGGGCGGCCGGGCTTCCGTACAAGAGGTGGGCGGTGATCGGGCCGAACTACGAATACGGCCGCCGCGCCTGGGAGACATTCTGGGCCCGCCTGAAGGAGCTGAAGCCCGATGTCCAACTGGCGGGTGAGCACTGGCCGACCCTGGGGAAAATCGAGCCCGGCGGGTATGTCACGGCCCTCCTGAGCCAGCAGCCCCAAGCCGTGTACGTATCCCTTTTCGGGAGCGACTGGATTGCCTTCGCCCGCGAGGCCGGGAAGCGGGGGCTGTTCCAAAAAGCCTTCTTCGTGGGCATCCTGCTGGGCGAGCCGGAGTACATGGACCCGTTGAAGCTGGAGGCGCCCGAGGGGATGCTGGTCACGGGCTACCCGTGGTACGACATCCAGACGCCGGCCCACAAGGAGTTCGTGGTCAAGTTCACGAAGAAGGCGGACCGGACTCCGGTGGCGGGAAGCCTGGTGGGATACGTCACGTTCCTGTCCATCTTCGAGGCCATCCGCAAGGCGGGGAGAACCGACACGGAGAGGATGGTCGCCGCCCTGGAGGGCCTGAGGGTCGAGACGCCCATCGGCCCCATCAGTTACCGCCCCTTCGACCACCAGTCCACCATGGGGGCTTGGGTGGGCTCGACCAAGCTGGACAGAATGCGCGGACACGGCATCATGGTGAACTGGGAGTACATCCCAGGCGAGAAGGTCCTCCCCCCGGAAGCCGAGGTGCGGCGGATGCGGGAAGCGGCGAAGTGAGGCGGCGACGGGCGGCGCATCTGCTATCCCCAACCCCCAGCCCCTAGCCCCCAACCCCCA
>JACQVO010000164.1 GCA_016209725.1 Candidatus Methylomirabilota bacterium
GCGGCCCACCCAGACGCCCCCGCGAGCAGCCCACACACCACGGCGATGCGTGCGAAAGAGTTCAGAGACACGGTTCACCTCCGCCCAGTTGGCCTGCATTCCCCTCGAAATGTATAACCACGATGCCTCCTCTGCCGGTCGGGCACGCTATCGGAGTATCGCCACGATCAGGACCGGCGCCAGCAGGGTGAGCACCACGCCATTCACGACGGAGATCATGGCATATTCCATCCCCACGCACTGCGTGATGATGGGGAGGGTGGTGTCCATTGACGTGGCCCCCCCGGAGGCTATCGGGGCCAGCTTGCCGAAATGTCGCGCAAGCAGCGGGGCCGCCAGCAGAGTGGCGAACTCTCGCATGATGTTGGAGAGCAAGGCGACCACCCCCAGCGTCTTGCCGCCGACCTCTGCGATCAGCACGCTGGCCAGACTGTAGTATCCAAGCCCCGACCCCACGGCGAGGGATTCCCGGAGCCCGAGACCCGGCACGAACACCGAGAATACCCCCACGCCCACCAGGGTGCCAAGAACGGCGGACAGCGGAACCAGAAGGATTCTGACGCTCTGGTTCCTGAGAACCTGCCAGACCCGGCCATTGCATCCAATCCCGATCCCCACGAGGAATAGCAGCACGCAGAGGGCATACCCCGTGAGATCCAGGTCCAGGAAAGCCTGGGGAAGCACTGAAAGGGCCCCGCCCAGAATGCCTGCCGCGAGACACCCAAGGATGATGAAGCTATTTCTCATGGCGCGGGGATTCGAAGAAGGTCCGGGAAACGACCCACGAGAGCAGGGCGCTTCCCACAATCCCGCCCAAGCTGAGGACGAGGGCCTGCAGCCCCAGGCTCCCCAGGGCACGGACCACCGCCTGGTTCACGCCGACGGAGATCCCCAGGAAGAAGACCAGGAGATACACGGACCATATCATTCCCTTCTCGGCTACGGCGAGAACGGCGCTCTTGGATCGGAGAAGATACCCCAGGCACATCCCGGCGACGAGAAAGAAGAGGATGGACATGGATGCTGAGACCTGGGCTCTGTTTCGACTGGCGACGGTCGGCGGATTCACTGAGTACTGCCAGCCGAAATTGCGGTGTCGTATCCCGGTCCCCCGGGCCGCCCCTCGGACGCCTGGCGCCTCGTCGATGCCGGCTCGCCCTTACCCCGGGTCGGCCGCCACAGAACGGCGGCCTCCGTGCCGGGGACGGGCTCACCCGCGGGCGCGGCGTCTCGGGTCGGCCCGGGGGACCTGCACTCCTGCGGCCGATGAATACGTCATCGAACTTGTGCCAGTGAGTATGATAGGCTGCGCTACGCGGCGGTCCAGCCCCCGTCAATGGCAATGCTGGCCCCCGTGATGTAGCGGGCGGCTTCCGAGGCCAGGAATACCAGGGCCCCTCCGATCTCCTCGGGTTGGCCGATCCGTCCGAGGGCGATGCGCTGGAGGATCCGCTTGTGCCGCTCCGCATCCGCCTCCAGGTATCCCTTGACCAGGGGCGTCATCATGTAGCCGGGAGCGATGGCATTGACGGTGATCCCGTAGGGGGCCAGTTCCAGCGCCAGCCCCTTGGTGAACTGGGTCACGGCCCCCTTGCTGGAGGCGTACACCACCTTGTCCCGCTCCGCCGTCACGGCCGACATGGAGGACATGTTGATGATGCGTCCACCCTTCTGGGCGATCATCCGGCGGGCCACGGCGCGGGCCACCAGGAAGATCCCCTTGACGTTGGTGTCAATGATGGTGTGCCAGTCTTCGTCGGTCATCTCGACCACCGGTTTCCGCACGTTGGTCCCGGCGTTGTTGAACAGGATATCAATCCGACCGAAGGCCTCTACCACCGTGGCAACCGCCGCCTCGATCTCTTCGGCGCTTCGAATGTCCGCGATGGCAACCAGCGCCTTTCGTCCCAGGCGCTCCACGGCGGCCGCCGTCTCCTCCAACTGGCTTCGCGTCCGGCTCACCAGGGCCACGTGGGCCCCCGCGCGGGCCAGGGCCAGCGCGCCGGCGCGTCCCAGGCCGCGCCCGGCCCCGGTGACGACTGCGATCTTGCCCTCCAGGCTGAATTCCAACAGGCTCATGATGATCGCTCCTCGGTCAAAGGTCAGGATGAGCAACCCGGAAAAGAGCGGCCTATTGTCAGCGGTTGGCTGCCCAGCGTCAAGAGAATTGACGGCGCGCTCCCCGGCACCGCACCCCTCGCGGGCAGGCATCGCTCCCGCCGCGATTGACACGCTCCAAACGTGGAGATAGAGTCGCGCTGGTGTACCGTTTCCAAGATGGCTTTACAGGAGACCCGTTCGGGCTGAGCTAGTCGAAGCCCGGATTCCGCACCCTTCGACGGGCTCAGGGTGAACGGCATTGTAAAGGGATTTGGGATTCACCACACTAGGATACGCCCGCCGAACTGCATCCCTTGGAGCATGGAGGAGATCCGATGGCGAAATACTACGAGGACTTCCAGGTCGGACAGGAGTGGACGTCACCCGGACGGACGATCACCGAGACGGACGTCACCGCGTTCGCCATGCTGTCCGGCGACTGGGACGAGATCCACACCAACGAGGACTTTTCCAAGCGGGAGTCGGCCTACGGGACCCGCATCGCCCATGGCATGCTGGGCCTCAGCCTGGTCGAGGGCCTGAAGAAGCGCATCCCGGCCTTCGCCGAGACCCGCTACATCGCGTCGCTGGAGTGGAACTGGAAATTCACCGGGCCCATCCTGATCGGGGATACCGTCCACGTGAAGTTCCGCATCACCAAGATGCGGGAGAGCAAGTCGAAGCCGGACCGGGGCATCATCTGGGAAGGGGGCCAGATGATCAACCAGCGGGGCGAGGTGGTCCAGGAGGGCGAGCACTCCCTCCTGATCTGGCGCCGGCCGAAGACATAAGAGCGTTCGGCGGTTCGGCAGTTCGACCGTTCGGCGGTACGATGCTTGCTGAAATCATCCGACAGACGGGACGCACGCGCTAGGGCTTGCCGTCGGGGACAGCGGATTCTTCGGATTTCGACGGGCGATCTCCCACCCCGATGCCCATAGCCCCCCGGATTGCCTGCGCCTCGGCCTCAAAGCGCCTCGCTGTCTCCATGTCACCCCTGGCTCGGTACACGATGCCCAGGTTTCCGAGTTGATTCGCTTCCCCCTGCCGGTCCCCAATCTCGCGGTCGATGGCGAGGGCCTGAGTGTGGTGGCGGGTAGCCCCGTCGAGGTCCCCTTTGATCCGGTGCACGATGCCCAGGTTGGCGAGTTGGTTGGCCTCCCCCTGGCGGTCCCCGATCTCGCGGTGGAGAGCGAGGGCCTGAGTGTAGTGGCGGATGGCCTCCGGCATGTGGCCGAGCCTGAGAAGGTTCCCCCCCAACTCCGCCATCAGCCGGGCGGCCACCTCTTTCGACCCGCTGGCCAGCGCAACCCGAATTTCTCGTTTTAATCGAGCATTCTGTTTCCGGAGGAGCGCCACCCCTTCCGATTCATCCAGTCTGTGAATCGGCGGCTCTTGCGTCAGCCGGACGAGGACGGTCCGCATGACGAAAAAGTCCTTCGCCCAGGCCACCAAGTCCCTTTCGACCTCCGGGTCGAGAAAAAGGACAACCAGCAGGTGCGACTCGAATACGGCTTCGCGACGGACGTTCAGAGAGGTGAGGAGCGACTGCCTTCCCGTCCGGTCACCTGGATCGGGCGGGATAACGCCCAGGACAGAGACACGTCCGGGGGCAACTGCCTTATCTGCGTGGATTTCGGCCAGAACATCTGGGGAGGCGTGGACATCTGCAATACGGTAGTGCCAGGCGGGCGGTGTGCGCTTCCGAACCGCCCCCCAGAAGAACAGGGCCTGATCCAGGGTCGGAAGGGAGACAAGGAAGATCCCCCCGCGCCCCGCGCTCAGTTGAAGTCGCTTGACAAGCTCGTCGAGTCTTCGCCTGGTCTCAGCAGAAAGCCGGCCAGCGCGAGCGTCGCGGGCTACTTCTGCCGTCTTCGGATGCGCTCGATCAGTACGGGGTGAGGCCTCAGCCACTTCTCCTCCGCATTCGTGTACTCCATGAGGGCAACCCCATTCAATAGTTGAAGCACCGGCGATTCCGGGCTATCGTACGCCTCCATGGCATCAGGCGGGCACCAGTATGGGTCTTTGAGAACGGCCGCCAAGATCTCCCATTGCTGTTGGGTGGGGCTGAACTCATTGGCGCGTTGAATTGCGGCGTAATCCACGTCGGTCCGGGCCACGCGCGGGCTCTCGCGAACCAGCGCCTTGAAGACCGCCTCTCGGGCGATGCGCAGGGTCTCGCGGAAGTGTCCGCCCCCCAACTCGACCACCGTCTTGAAAGCGTCTGACTCGGCGCACTCCAGCGGCAAGCGCTTCGCGAGAAGGGTTGTGAGCAGTTCCTGATACCGCCGGCAGGTCTCCGAGACCTCGCCCTTCGCCTCGGTCAACTTGAAGGCGGGAAACGGGCGGCCCGCCCTGAGGCGGGTCGTGATTGCGGCAAACCGCCCGGAGCACGCCACTGCCTTGTCAAGGACGAACACCGCCATCGCCTGGAGCTGGGCCAACTGGTAGCCTTGTGCCTCGAAAAGGTCGATCGCCCGGTCTATGCGCGGCTTATCCGTGTCGTGCACGAGGAAGAGGAGGCGGCGATCATCCCCCAGGCGGGCCTCGATGGCGCTCAGAGTGGCGTTGATGCGCTCGATCAGTTGACCCATCCTGGGCTTGAAGGCTTCCCGCACTTTCCTCCGGTTCTCGAAGCTGACCCGGTAGTTGGCCTGGAAGCCGGCCCGCAACCATTGCAGGATAGAAGGAACAGAAATGCCCGCCTCTACCTTCGCGTCGCCTCCCCTCCCTTCCTCGCGCGTGGCCTCGACCGAAACCAAGCCTTTCAGTTCCTTGTAAAGCTCAACAGCCTCTTTCAAGGAATCCGGCTCCAGAGGGATGCCGGCGTCCACGGCCTTTTGCAGCCCCTCGGTCATCGCAGCGAAAAAGATGTCAACGGCCTCGATGTCTTCGGGGTCCACGACGTCCTTGATGAAGACCGGAGCTACCAGGAAATGCCGGCCGAAGTCCTGATACACCTCCAGGCAGTTCAGCAGCGTGGACTTCCCGCATCCCACATGACCGTGGACCAGCATCTTTCGGCCCTGCGCCTTCAACAGAACCAATTCCCGGGCCAGTTGGCTGATGAAGGGGTCGATCAGATCCCGGAAGAGTCGCGGGTCAGAGGGCTCCAGCGGCTGAAGCCAGTCCAGGGCTTTGTACGCTTGTTCGAGCGCGGCTACCGAACAATCGGGCATGGCTGTTCCCTCTGGCCGCGGAGAAGATCAGCAAGCGGTCGGGTAATGAGAGAAGAGAAGAATCGCGGTCGCCCAACCCTACCCACCCAATGCTACAGTTTTCCTGCCTTGATAGTCAGGGTCGGCCTTGGGCACCCAGCCTGGAATGCTTTCAGTCTGCCGTGGCAGGAACCGCTCGAGGAGAGGAGCCTGTTGGCGCAGCCTCGGGGGCGGGCCGGCGCGGCTGCTCGGGGATGGCCAGGACCATCCCTGCGGCCAGGATGCCCAGGATGCCGGCCGAGATGAAGGCCCAATCGTAGGTGCCCGTCACATCGTACACCCGGCCGCCCACGTAGGAGGCCAACGCGGCTCCGATCTGGTGGGAGAAGAAGATCCAGCCGAAGAGCATCCCCACCGACCGCCGCCCGAAGAGGTCCGCCGTCAGGGTGGATGTGGGTGGAACGGTGGAGATATAGTTCAGGCCGAACAGGATGGCGAACAGATTCAACTCGGTGACATCCCTGACGCCCAGCAGGAAGAAGAGCGACAGTCCCCGCAGGAAATAATACATGGCGAGGGGGATGCGCTTCCCGTAGCGGTCGCAGATGTATCCCGAGGCCGTCGTGCCGATGACGTTCATAGCGCCCATCAGCCCCATAGCGCTGGAGGCGACCATCTTTGGGAATCCATGATCCACGGCATGCGGGATCAGATGGACGCCGATGAGCCCGGTGCTGGTGTAGCCGCAGACGAAGAAGGACCCCGCCAGCAGCCAGAAGCTCGGGTGCCGGGTTGCCACCATCAGCGAGGTCGTCTTCATCGACTCCGCTGTCGCGCTGGCGGTCTGCCGGGGCGATCTGGCCCCGTACGAGGCGAGCCCCATCTCCGCCGGGTCATTCCGGAAGAGCAGCCCGACCACCGGCAGCACCAGGACCACCAGAATGAGACCCATCCCCGCGAAGCTCCAGCGCCAGCCATACGACAACTCGAGGTAGGCCGCGAGCGGCAGAATCAGGAGTTGCCCCGCGGACACCCCGGCCCCCGCCAGCCCCATGATGAGGGCCCGGCGCTCGGCAAACCAGCGAGAGACCATTGCCGCGGCCGTAACCATGGCGGCGCCACCGGCGCCGATCGAGGTGATCAGGCCATAGTACAGATGGAACTGCCAGAGCCGCGACATGGTGCTGGACGCCAAGGCTCCGATCCCGGCCAGGAGGATGCTGGCCAGCAAGACATACTTTGGCCCGTACCGATCCGCCAGCTTTCCGGCCAGCGGCCCCAGCGCTCCATAGAGCAGCATGCTCAGGACCGCGGTCACGGAGATCGCGGCGCGATCCCAGCCGAACTCGTGCTGGAGCGGCTGGACGAACACGCCGAAGGATGACCGCACGCCCGCCACCGCCAACAGAGCCAGGCACGTCACGCCGGTGACGACCCAGGCGTAATGGAGACGCGCCTTCGGCAATCCCACTCCCTGGCTTCTCATGCCCTCTCCCGCCGTGAAACCACCCGGGGAAGAAATCCCTTGGTCATTGGTTCATTGGTCACTCGCTTGTTGCCTCGCCTAGATAGCCTGCCAACAGCGACCCGTCAACGCATTTTGATAGACATGTCTTCTTGACGTCAATCAGGCCTCGTGGTATCAAATCGGTATGGGTGAAGTGCACGTCGAAATCGTCGTGGTGAATCCCCGAACTGGCGCGCGGTCAGAGGGGTTTACTGCCCTGGCGGATACCGGTGCCACGCTGACGGTAATTCCCGGAGAGATCCTTCGCAGCCTCGGAATCCAGAAGGTCCGGACGGTTTCCTTCCTGCTCGCCGACGGCCGACGGGCTTCGCGGGACGTCGGTGACGCCGCTGTGGCAGTAAACGGGGAATCGGTTCCCTGCCGTGTCGTTTTTGGAGAGTCCGGAGACGCCGTCCTGTTAGGCCTCACCGTGCTTGAGCAAGCCGGTTTCGCCGTGGATCCTGTCCAGCGCCGTCTCGTTCCTTCGGATTTTCTCTTGTACTAGAGTCATGCCCGCCCGAAAGATCCTGGTCACCCGCGCCGAGAAGCTTCGTTCGCTTCTGCATCACCACAACTACGCTTACTACATCCTGAACCGACCCGAAACCTCGGACGCCGAGTACGATCGGCTCTTCAACGAGCTCAAAGAGCTGGAGGCGGCCCACCCGGAGTTGGCGACCCCCGACTCCCCCACCCAACGTGTCGGTGGGGCCGTGGCGGAGGGCTTTGCCTCCGTCGCGCACCGCGTGCCCATGCTCAGCCTGGACAACGCCTACACCCCGGAGGAGATCCGGGAGTTCGAGGCCCGTCTCCAGCGCGCCCTCCCGGGGGAGACCTTTGCCTATGTCTGCGAGCCCAAGGTGGACGGCCTGGGTGTCGCCCTGCTCTATGAACGGGGGCGGCTCGTCCGGGGGGCCACCCGGGGCGATGGCCGTCTGGGCGAGGACATCACCCAGAACCTGAAAACGGTCCGGACGATCCCGCTCCGCCTGCGGGGTTCGCTCGCCGACCTCGCTGTCCTGGAGATCCGCGGCGAGGTCTTCATGGCCCACGAGGCTTTCGAGCGCTTGAACCGGGCCCTGGAGGCCGAGGGAGAGGAGCCATTCGCCAATCCCCGCAACGCCGCCGCCGGCGCTGTCCGCCAGAAGGACTCCGGCATCACGGCGAAGCGCCCTCTGGAGATCTCTGTCTACGCCGTCAGCCACGCCGAGCCCTCTCCCTTCACCACCCACTGGCAGGCCATGCGCGCCCTGGCCAGGGCCGGCTTCAAGACCAACCCCCGCTCAGCCCGCTGCCCGGACATCGAGGCCGTCATCGGCATCTGTGCCGAGCTGGAGCGGGAGCGGGAGGGTTTCGGCTACGACGCCGATGGAGTCGTGGTAAAGGTGGATTCCCTGGACCAGCAGCGTCGCCTGGGATCCACCACCCACCATCCGCGCTGGGCCGTGGCCTACAAGTTCCCCGCCCAGCAGGCGACCACCGTCATCCGGAAGATTGACGTCAGCGTGGGCCGGACGGGCGCCCTGACGCCCACGGCCCTGCTGGATCCGGTGGAGATCGCCGGGGCCACCATCAGCCGCGCCACCCTGCACAACGCCGACGAGATCGATCGGCTGGACATCCGGGAGGGCGACACCGTGATCGTGGAGCGCGCGGGAGATGTCATCCCCCACATCCTCCGCGTCCTGACCGAGAAGCGTCCGCGGGATGCCACGCCGTTCGCTTTCCCCCGGACCTGTCCGGTCTGCGGCTCCAGCGCCTTTCGTCCCGAGGGCGAGGTTGTCTCCCGGTGTACCAACGCCGCCTGTCCTGCCAAGCTCAAAGAGGGGCTCCTCCACTACGGCAGCCGCCGGGCCATGGACATCGAGCACCTGGGCGACGCCGTGGCGGAACAGCTCGTGGACCGGGGCATGGTGCGGAACTTCGCCGACCTGTACGACCTGACGGTGGACCAGCTCGCCGCGCTCGAACGCCTGGCGGAGAAGTCGGCGACCAACCTGCACACGGCCTTCCAGGGGAGCAAAGGCCGCGGCCTGGCTCGCCTGCTCTTCGCCCTGGGCGTCCGCTACGTCGGCGAGAACGTCGCCCGCATCCTGGCGACAGAGTTCGGCAGCATGGAGAGACTGTCTCGCGCCACCGAGGAGGAGCTGGCCGCGGTTCACGGTATCGGCCCCCGGATCGCGGCCAGCGTGGCCCTGTTCTTCCAGCAGCCGGAGAACCGTCACCTCATCGCCCTGCTCCGAAAGGGTGGCGTGAAGATGGAGGAGGAGACCTCGGCCGGGCCGAAGCCCCTCTTGGGCAAGACCTTCGTCCTGACGGGCGGACTCACGCGCATGACCCGCGACGAGGCCAAGGCCGCCATCCAGCGTCTGGGGGGTCGCCTGACCTCGTCGGTGAGCAAGAAGACGGACTACGTGGTCGTGGGCAAGGATCCCGGCTCCAAGTACGAGGAAGCCAGGCGCCTGGGGGTGAGGACCCTCGACGAGACAGAATTCCTGGCCCTCCTGGGTCGATCCTGAGATGCGGCACTCTGGCAATCAGGCACTCTGGCAACCTGGAGTTCCAAGGTGCCAAATTGCCAAGGTGCCCGATTGCCGAGTTCTGATGTGGCGATTGACTTTCCCGACGGTTTCGGCCATGCTATGGCTCCAGCCGAGATTCCAGCCCACGCGTTCCAGCGGTTCTTGAAGGAGCGCATGTCTCGCATGGCGTACAGACGCTGCGTTCCGCCGTCTCACCCGGCGCCTCGGGCGCTCCCGGGCCGCGTCGGGGGATGGCTCGGGTTGCTCCTCCTGGTGAGTATCTTTCCGGGGGGAAAAGCCCAGGCCGTCGACGCCTTGGTCCTCGGTCGGGACGTCTTCATCCGACAAACCCCCCAGGTCTCCGCCAGGGTGATCAAGACAACCCGCCCCGGGGACACGTACGAGGTCATCGGCCGGAAGTCCGGCAAGGGGCAGCCGCTGTATATCTTCGACGAGCGGGGGGATCTGTGGGTCAAGGTGCGGGTTACCGACGAGATCCAGGGCTTCATCCGCACCGACCTCGTTTCCGTGGCGCGCGAGGAGTTCCGGTCCTCTCGCGGCGACCCGCTCTTGCTCGTCAACCTGCGCCCGACCGCCGACGGGGCCATCGCCCGGGAGCTCTGGCTCGTCCAGAATGACTGGCAGCAGACCCGGCGGCTGGGCCCGATCGAGGGGAGCCCCATCTGGGCCGGCCACGGGGAGTGGTTCATCTGCCAGATGGATTCGGAACGGCCGGTCAAGGACCCCACCGTGGACCGGACGATCGAACGGATCGAGAGATTCTCGGCGGACGGTCGGACCCGCAGCCTGATCGCGATCGGCTCCTATCCGGTCGTGCACGAGGGGCGGGGCGAGGTCTATTTCTATCGCGACGTGGACGAGCAGGGCGAGGCGGTTCCACCCGGACTGTTCGCCGTGAACGTGGACGGGACCAACCTCCGCCCCGTGTTCCTCCTGCCCGAACGGAACCGGTTCTGGAAAGAGGACGGCGACTTCTTTGTCCAGGCGCCCCCGCCGACCCTCCAGGTCTCCGCCAACCGGATCTCCCTGCGTGCCTTCGACCGTACGGGGAGCCGGATTCGTTTCACGGTCACTTTGGAGGGCCAGCTCGTCGAACAGCGGCCCGACTGAGGTGGTGAGGAGGCTCCTCGGCCTGCTGAATAGGCCGAGCTGGTCGTGTCCCAGGCGTCGGTATCGCCCTCATACCGCCAGATGAAGGCCCGACGGGTGCTCGCCCTGCTCTTGCTGTTCGGTTCCCTCACGGTCATCCCGATGGTTGCTCCGTCCATCCCCACCTCGCCCGCGTGGGCGGCTGCCAGCCCGGCGAACCTTCCCCCGGAAGTCGTGACCTACTTCACTCCCGAGGATGTCGCCCGCGGGCGGGCGTACACGGGTGGGCGCTACCGGCTCTTCGCCGGTGGAACCGCGCTCCGCCTGGCGATCCTCCTGCTCCTCGTGGGGACGCCGGCGTCGGCCGCCCTCCGGACGCTGGCTGTCCGCCTGGCCCCGGCCCGTCCCGCCGTGGCCGTGGCCATCTACATCGGGCTGCTGGTCGCGCTGTTCGAACTCCTCACGCTGCCCCTTGGATACTATGCCGGTTTCGTTCGAGAGCACGCCTTCGGCCTCTCCACCCAGACGCGGGCCGCCTGGCTTTTGGATCGGGCCAAGGGCGCCCTCATTACCCTGGTCCTCGCCGTGCCCCTGGGATCCCTCCTGGCTCTCCTCTGGCGCCGCTACCCGGGACGCTGGGTTTTGCCGGCGTGGGGGCTGTCGGGCCTCGCCATGATTCTCCTCGTGGCCCTCGCACCGATCGTCATCGATCCCCTGTTCAACACCATCCGCCCTCTCGCCGATCCCGACCTGCGCCAGCGCGTCATCGCCCTAGCGGGGCGGGCGGGAATCCCGGTGGATCAGGTGTACGAGATGGATGCCAGCCGTCGGACCCGGAAAGGGAACGCCTATTTCACCGGATTGGGACACACCAAGCGAATCGTCCTCTACGATACGCTCCTCACAACGGGCGGCCCCGACGAGGTGGAACTGGTGGTGGCCCACGAGATCGGCCATTGGACACGGTCCCACATCTGGAAGGGGATCGGCCTGAGCATCCTGGGTATCGGGATCGCCCTCTGGTGCGGCGCCCGCGTCCTGGACTGGGCCGCCCGGCGGGGCGGGTTCCACCTGGCGGGACCGGCAGACGTGGCCGGGCTCCCGCTGGTCTTGCTGGTGCTCTTCGTGCTGAGCTTGCTAGGCCTGCCCCTCCAGAACGCCATCTCCCGTCGCTTCGAGCGGGAGGCTGACCGGACCTCCCTCGAGCTCACGGGCAACGCCGCGGCCTTCATCCGATCCGAGGTCCAGCTCGCGCGTTCCAACCTGGCCGACCTCACGCCGCCCCCCCTCGTCGTCTGGCTGCTCTACACCCACCCGCCCGTCCCCGAGCGGATCCGCATGGCCGAACAGTCCGCCGGAGAGACACGTCCGCGCCCCTGATCCCTCCCGATGGGGACTCGCCCGGGTCATTCGCAAACACCCTCGCGAATGACCGCGGGAATGACCTGTCTGCCGCGGCACAGGCAAGCCAAATCCCAATGACAAATGTTCAATCGCGGAAGGGCGTTCCGTGATGTCCCTTGGCGCCGCGCTGCGGAAAATTGGTCATTGGTCATCGATTGCCTGAATAGCTACCGCCGCGCCGTGTGCTGTACTGCCAACCGCCGAATCTGCCCTAGATGGTTCAAGTCATGGCCGGCGAGCGTTTCCAGTTGCACCCGCAGGGTGACCACGCCCCGCTCCGGGTGGAATCCGGTCCGCACGACTCCCTCCTTTCCCCTCGATGGTGAACCGGCGCTGACGAATTCTGCGCCTGAAGTGCGACCCGCGCAAGCCATTCCTTTCTCCAGGATCCCCTCCGCCTGGCCTTCGATGATCCTATCCGCCCCGCGTGCCCCCTAGACAGCTTTCGGCTCCACTAATAGGCGTCCACCATTTCCCTTCCATTCTCCCCAGCGATTTAGTACAATCCTCTACGTAGGGATTCTCCCCCCGCACTGAGAGGTTGCGCCATGAGTGCCATCACCATCCCCGTCGATCCCGAGACCGCCCGCGCCTTCGAGCAGGCGTCGGCCGAGGAA
>JACQVO010000155.1 GCA_016209725.1 Candidatus Methylomirabilota bacterium
GGATAGAGCGGCTGGCTTCGAACCAGCAGGTCGGGAGTTCAATCCTCTCCGGGCGCGCCACAGACGAATGCGGAATGCGGAATGAACAGAGACGTCTTTCCGGTTTCCCATTCCAAAATCCGCAATCCGAAATCCGAAATGACCCAGGCGCCTGTAGCTCAGCGGATAGAGCAACTGCCTTCTAAGCAGTGGGTCGGGCGTTCGAGTCGCCCCAGGCGCACCAGTGGGAAATGCGGAATGGTGAATGCGGATTGCGGCATGAGGGATGCTGGTCGAGCCACCGAGCGGATCATCATTCGCCACTCCCCATTCGGCTCTCCGCATTGAGAAGGATGGGCCGCTAGCTCAGTTGGTAGAGCAGCTGACTCTTAATCAGCGGGTCGCAGGTTCGAGTCCTGCGCGGCCCACCAATCAAATCAGGTACTTGTGAGCGTACAAGCATAGCGCTTGTCCTTTCTGCTACCACTCTGCTACCATTTGCTACCACGCGATCCGCTCTGGTAGCACCCCCAGCGAGATCATCCAGGCCGTCCACCGCCGCCTTGTTCCCCAGCGGGAGCCACTTGCCGTACGTGTCCACGGTCAACTGGATCGAGGCGTGTCCGAGCTGCCGCTGCACATAGGCCGGGCCCACTCCCATCTGCAGGAGCAATGAGGCATATGTGTGGCGGAGGCCGTGCGGGCTGAAGTGGAGCGGGAGCTTGGCCGCCTTCAGCACGAGAGCGAAGGCCTTCCGCACGTTGCGCTCGTCCATGGGCGTTCCAGTCGTGCTGCAGAACACCCAGGCCGGAAACTCCGACCATCCCCGCTTGAGGGTTTCCGCCTCACGATCCGTGTGGAGTTGGCTCAAGGTCCGGGTGAGCTGCTGGCTCATGTCCACCGTCCGGCCGTGCCCTACCTTGGGCGTCTCGATCTCCCCGGCGCTGAAGGCGCGGGCCACGCGGATCTCCCGGGCGGTGAAATTCACATCTTGCCACTGGAGCGCCAGGGCCTCGCCTAGGCGGAGACCGGTCCGGGCCAGCAGCAAGAAGAAGGGCGCGTACCGGGGCTCTTCTTTCCAGGAGGCGGCGAGGAAGAGGGCCAGTTGCTCCCGGGTGAACGCTTTGATCTCCTCTTGACGAGTCTTGGTGGGTTTCACCAGCCGCAGTTGCCGCCCGAGCTTGTCCGCCGGGTTGGCCAGGATCACCTGGTCATCTACGGCGGCGTTGAGCATCGCTCGGAGGGTGGCATGGATGATCCGGACGCTGTTCCGAGCGAGGCCGCCGGTCAGCTTTTCCGCCAAGAACATCTTGATCCGGCCCTTCTGTAACTGGCGCACCTTCCGGTTGCCAAATACCGGGAGGATGTGGTTTTCGAGGGTCTGTTTGTAGCTGGCAAGGGTGCGCCGCTTGACCGTGGCTGCAACTAGGCCCAGCCACTGCTCCGAATACTCTTTGACCGTGATGTCTGGGTCCACAGCGGGCCGGTTGGCCTGGCGGGTGGCGGGGAGCTGTCGGCCCAGTTGGTCCTCTGCCTCTCGCCGGGTCTTACACGTGATCCATCGCCGGCGTCCCGCCGCGTCGCGATAATCAGCCACCCACTTTCCGCGCCGCTTGCGAATGCAGGCCATTACAGCCTTCTCTCGTCTGACCGGACCGGTCGTGGCATCACGGTCGCGAGGGTGTGGGCCAGCCACACCGCCTTCATCGTTTCATCCTTCGCCGGGTAGTATACGAAGAGGGCACGCCGGTATCAAGCCCGCTTTCAGCCATCCATTTTTCGAGGGCGGCGCTGGAGACCCTCACGTACTTCTTTCCGATCCGGACGGTCGGAATCTCCCCGCGTCGGGCCAACTCGTAGGCAAAGGCCATTGGGACGTCGAGCCGCTTCGCGACGTCGGGAATCTTCATGAGAGGCTCGGGGGCTGCCCCCGGATCTGCGCCATTACCGCCCCCTGCGAGGAGACGTCCGAGAAGCGCCGTCTGGACCCCGGCGAGTTTCGCCAGGAGTGCGGCTGCCACATTCGCGGACAGGTCCCCGGCGAGCTCCGGAGAAGTGGCCAGCGCGTCAAGGGTTGGTAATTCACTCAGGCTCATCGCTTCACCGCTCCTCCCTCTGACTGTGGCTTGTTGAAGCTCCGTGGTTTCCGCTCCGCCCCTTGGTACCCCGGATTCGGCAGGGCGGTGACGCCAGAAAGCGACATCTGTGGACAATTGTTACGTCCCACCAATCCGGACCCCCTAAAGGGGTAGCGATTCCCACCTAACCGGACCCCCGGGAGAGGGGGCAATTTCCAGCTACCTGGACCCCCCTGACGCTGGGTGCAGGGACTCATGCCCCTGCGTCCTGGACAGCACTAGACTGTCCTCCCAGTCTTGGAGAGGAGGGCAGTGATGACACGACAGAGCAGGAGGCGCCAGATGGACAGGAGGATCGTGGAGATGTTGATGCAAGGTGCGTCGGTGAAAGTGATCGCGCGCAGCCTTCACGTCGGGAGAAGCCGAGTGAGGCGGCTACGGGAACTGGCCAAGGAGCACGGCTACCTGGCCCTGGAGGGCCGAGGGGCCGGGCCTTCGGCCCTCCCTCCGTTCCCTGAGGCCATTTTTCCGGACCCATCCGACGGACGGTCCGTGAAGATGTCCGAGGAGCATCTGCGGCTGGAGGCCATCCGCGACTGGATCCGGGATCGGCTGGAGGTCGGCTGGCAGCCCATCACGGTCTTTGAGGAACTACCCCAGCCGTCCCGCGGGGTGAGCCGGTCGAGCTTCTACCGGTATCTGGAACGGGTGGGGCTCGACCGCGCCGGCCAGCACTACCGTCGGGTGGTGCCGGAGATCATCCACCAGCCCGGGGAGGCCCTGATCGTGGACTGGGGCAAGCGCTGCGATGCCGTGGACCCCGTCAGCGGCAAGAGGCGCCCGGTCTGGTGCTTCGTGGGCGTGTTGGGCTACTCGCGCTACCGCCTGGTGCGGCTGGTATGGACCATGGACCTGGGGACGACCTTGCGGGTCCTGGAGGAGCTGTTGCGCGAGCGAGGCGGCGTGCCGAGCAAGGTGACCCTGGACAACCCCAGGTGCATTGCCTGGGAGGCCTCGCGCTACGAGCCAGTCCTGAATCCCGTGGCCGAGCGCTTTGCCCAGCACTACGGGTTCTTCTTCGCATGCCTGCCACCGGCTCAGCCACAGATGAAAGGGCACGTGGAACGGCAGATTCCCTACGTACGCAGGCTGAGGCAATCCCGCGCGGGGGTGTGGGAGGGGCTGGCGCGCGAGGAGGAGGCCCTCAAGCGCAAGGTGGCCATCGCCAACGAGCAACGCCACGGGACCACCCGGCGCCGTCCCCGCGAGGTCTTTGCGGGCGAGGAAGCCACGGCCCTGAAGGCCCTGCCCGCGGTGGCCTATGCGATCGAGCGGTATCACGAAGGCGTGGTCCGCAAGGACGGCTACGTGCGATTCGACAGCAAGTACTACGCGGCCGGCGAGGGCGTGATCGGGAAAACCGTGGCCATCATCGCCACCCCAAGACAGGTCGCCCTGTACCACGAGGGGAAGCTCCTAGAGATCCATGCGCGCCTGACGGATCCCCGACAGATGAAGGCGGCCAAACCCCATCAGCTCAAGCCCTGGGAGCGGACGCTTCAGGACGCCGCCTTCTACTTGGAGCGGGCGGGGAAGGTCGGGCCGCAGGTGAGGGCGTGGGTGGAGGAGGTGCTCAGGCAGGGGCAAGGCTTCGTGGACACCCGGCGGGTCTGGGGGGCGTTGAGCCTCGACAAGCGTTACGCGCCCGACCAGATCGACGCGGCTTGCGGCCAGGCCCTGGCCATGGGCTCCACCAGCTACCGCATGGTGCTGCGGCTGCTGGAGGCGCGGGAGGCTCGCGAGAGGGTCGCGGGGGAGCGTCAGGAGGCTCCAGCCGCGCCGACGATCGAGGGGGCCGCGGCGCCCAAGTACGCCAAGCCCCTGACGCAATACCAAGACCTGCTGCCCTTGCGGCGGCCGTCAAACGAAGGAGGACACGCATGAACGCAGAGACAGTACGGACGCAACTCAAATCGCTCAATCTGACGACGGCCGCGCGGGAGCTCGACGAGGTGCTCGCCCGAAACCGGTCAGCCGCGTCCTTGGACTGGGTGTCGGAGCTCCTGGAGCGGGAGATCGACACGCGTCGAGAGCGCGCGCTCCAACGGCGCATCGCCCAGGCGGAGTTCCCCGAGCTCAAGACCCTGGAGGCCTTCAACTGGGCCTTCAACCCCAAAATCGACCGGACCAAGATCGAGGAACTCGCCGGGCTCGACTTCGTCCGGCAGCGGCGCATCGCCCTCTTCCTCGGCCATGCGGGCACGGGGAAGACCCACCTCGGCCTGGCCATCGGGCTCCAGGCGGTCAGGGAGGGACTGAAGGTTTACTGCGCCAGCCTCAAGAAGCTCATCCAGGAGATCAAAATGGCGCGGGCCAAGCAGCACCTCGACGCGCTCTTTCGCAAGATCCTCTCGGCCCAGCTCTGGATCATCGACGACTGGTGCGTGGTGTCGATCGAGCGTGAGGTAGCCGAGGAAATCTTCGACCTCCTCGACCGGCGCAAGCTCAGCTCGGCGATGATCCTGACCTCGAACAGGGACGTCGAGGAATGGGGCGCCGTCTTCGCTGACCCCATCCTGGCCAACGCCGCCATCGACCGCATGTTCGAGCAGGCCGAGATCGTGGTCTTCCAGGGCAAGAGCTACCGGCTCAAGGACCGCATCGTCCTTCCCTCGCTCCAGCCCGATGGCAAGCTCGGCCAGGAACGCGAGCCGAAGGCTCGCCGAGGAAGAGCCTGATATGCCCTGTGGATATGCCGCGCCTGATGGACAGCCTGGACGGCCTTCGGCCGCCCACCCTGCCCACAGGCGCTTGGACAACGCTTCGCGTTGCCCACATCTCCACAGGGCCGGGGACGGCTGTTTTCCAAGAAGATCAACAGGCCAAAGGAGGGGCAACTAATGTGCTAGACTAGAGGGCGATCCGGACCAGGGGGTCCGGATATCTGGGAACGGAGGGGGTCCGGTTACCTGGGACGTGACAGGTGAGGGGGCCTTGTACGCCTTCGAGCCGGACAAGATCTTCACCGGGGCCTTTATCCTGGCGACACGCCGCCGGAGCACGCTAAGCGATGAGCGGGGCATCGCGTGCTGTGTCAGCTCCTGGCGGAGGATCTCGGACAATGTCATGCCGCCGCGGGTCAAGGCGGGTGCCAACTACCATCAAAGCCGGTTGGTCTCGGTCCAGGCCCGCGTTGACGGCTACGACAATGCCATCATTCTCAACGATCAGGACAAGGTGTCCGAGGGGCCCGGGGCGTGCCTGATGATCGTGCGCGACGGCCGGCCCATCACCCCGCCGGTGACTGCCGGCATCCTGGAGAGCATCACCCGCACGAGCCTGGCCGAACTGATGGCCACAGAGCTCCGCCTCCCGCTGCTCGAGCGGGAAATCGACCGGACTGAGCTGTACCTCGCCGACGAGACCTTCTTCTGCGGGTCCGCATACGAGGTCCTGCCCATCACCTCCGTGGATCGGTACCCGCTGGGCGAGGGGACCATCGGACCCGTGTCCCGGCAGGTTCGGAAGCTCTATCACGACGTGGTGCGCGGCTCTGCCCCGAAGTACAAGCACTGGCTGACGCCGGTCTCCTAGGGAGGGGCGCCCGGAGTAATGCGTTGTTGACGGGGTGGACTTACTGAGGCCTGGCGAATAATGGGGAACGAATCGAGGGCGTTCCAGTGTTTGTCGCCTTGCTTGACTCGACCGGGAGCGGGTGGGCGGGAGTGGTGAGAGCAAAGCAGCACCAGGCGACGTAGACAGCAACGTCGCCTGGTACAGCAGCCGGAGTATACGATCTGCTGGCAGTCTCGGGATAGGCCGGAAAGGCGGGGGGAGGAGGGGCCTGCGATGCCGGACAACAACGCGCTGCGTGAGGATGTGTTGTGGCTGTTGCGCGGCGGCAGGGCACATGTCAGCTTCGAGGCGGCGGTGGCCAAGCTGCCGGAAGCTTTCAGAGGGAAGAAGCCGCGCCGGGCGCCCTACACCCCGTGGCAGCAACTGGAGCACATGCGGATCGCCCAGTGGGACATCCTCGAGTACATCCGGAATCCGCAGCATATCTCTCCGGAGTGGCCGGCGGGCTACTGGCCGGGGGCGGCGCCGCCGACGCGGACTGCGTGGGCCCAGAGTGTGAAGGCTTTCCAGGCGGACCGCCAGGCGCTGCTGGCCCTGGCGGCCGACCCGTCCACGGACCTGCTGGCGCGGGTCCCTCCCGATCCTGAGGGCCCGACGATTTTGCACGAGCTGCTCCTGGTAGCTGACCACAACGCCTATCACCTGGGGCAGTTGATCCTCCTGCGGCGGCTCTTCGGTGCGTGGCGGGAGTAGGTCCCCCCCGTTCCTCCCGGCCTCCACCGTTCGATGCTCTGGGAAAGAAGGAGCGGCATGGATGGGTGGGTGCCGTAGGGCAGGCCGCGGCAAGCCGGGACGTAGCGCACGTCTGAAAGTTAATTCCGTACACCGGGCCGTTGCGGATTTCTTGGCTTTGTATTGAAGGAGTCACACCATGTCGCTGCCGATCGTAAAGCTCGACAAACCCCGCTCAGCATGGCGGGATGCCCTTTCCCCACAGCGCTACCAGGTCCTCTTCGGGGAGGCGACGGAGCCACCCCGCTCCAGCCCGTTGGATCAGGAGAAACGCGCGGGCACCTACATCTGCGCGGCCTGCCGCCTTCCGCTCTTCGTCTCCGCTGCGAAATTCGAGAGCGGAACCGGCTGGCCCAGCTTTACCCAGCCCCTTCGAGGCCGCGTTGGCAGCAAGAAGGACTTCACGCTGATCTTGCCCCGCACGGAGTACCACTGCGCCCGCTGCGGGGGTCACCAGGGGCATGTCTTCACCGACGGGCCGGAGCCCACAGGCCAGCGCTGGTGCAACAACGGGCTGGCACTGGAGTTTATTCCTGAGGGGGAGCCACTGCCGACCCTTCTCGATTGAATCGCAAATGGAACGAATAGGGGACGTTGCATTATAGGTATTATAACTCTCGCCTCGCTTCTGCTCCCGAGATCAACGCTGTTCCACGTTGGGAGGACGTAGACCGGGCCAGGGAGGCTTTCTTGGTCTTGTCTCGGCTCCGGCGCTGGCATGGCGGAGCGTGGCAGTCGTACCACATGCCCGGGGCGAGGTGACTGATCCTGAGGCAGTAAGCGTGCTGCTGCACGGCATCCGCGCGATCCGGCTCGACGCGCCGATCCTGGCGTCAGCGGAGCCTGGCTGGACGGGGGAAGGGCGATGGCGGATTTCGGCATGCGGAGTGCGGGATGTGCCCGAGTGCCGGAAGAGAACAGCGCCCCACACCCGGCGCAACGCAGTAGAGATGAAACTCGAGCGACGACCTGCTGATGCGTCCTGGCCGCTCCCGAGGACCTAAAGAGGACGCTCTTCACCGTCGTGGACGCCGGCCACGACGCCGACAGGCCGGCCGTCATAGCCTGCACCCTCGCTGGCGCCTCCCACGGCTACTCCCGGCTTCCGAGAAGGCTCGTGGATGCTCTGGCGTAGGACGACCGCCTGATCGAATTGGTGGATGGGCGTTACGACCTCAATCGCCGCCTCCGACAGTCTGGCTGGCGCGCCGTGAACGCAGAGGCAGGGCTCACCTCGCTCGGTCTTGACATTCTGGAGCGGCATGGTAGCATGACAAGAAATTGATTAATCAAAACGACGCCCATTGAAAAGGATCTGTCAAATGCGGAAACCGTCTTCGATTACTGCCATCCCCGCCTACATCGCCCGGACCCAACTCGGCTCCCTTCTCAAACAGGTGACCGAGCGGAAGGCCCGCTTCCTCATCACCAAGAGCGGGAAGCCCACAGCGGTGCTCCTTAGCGCGACCGACTTTGACGATATGCTCGAAGAGCTCGATCCCGAGTTCCAGAGGAGCCTCACAGCCGCCGCCAGGGAGTATCGGACGGGGAAAGCGGTGAGCCTTCGGGAGTATCTGAAGAGCAGGCTTTCGGCCCGGCGGGCCGGCTGAGAGATCCGCGCCCATTTTGGTCTCCGCCTCACCCCGAGCTTCCAGCGAGATCTTGAATCGCTCCCCAACGCCATCCAGGAGAAGATCCTGGAGGCGGTCCGCCGGCTCGAAACGAAGCCGTTCGGCCCACCACCCAAGATCAAGAAACTGAAAGGGAAGGGGGCTGGCCAGTGGCGCTTGGAGGTCTGGCCGTACCGCGTGCGCTATGACGTCCTCGAAGAGGAGGTAGTACTTTACCGAGTTCGCCATCGCAAGGATATCTACCGGTAAGGGGGGACCCGGCCGTTTTTTCGGTGTTGAGGCAAAACCGTCCTGTGAGTGACGCGGTTGCGTCCTGTGATGGTTGCCTGTCCCCGTGCCGGAGAGCGCCTCCATTCGGGGATGTTCCAGTGTTTGTCGCCTTGTTCGACTCGACCCCTTGCGGGTGGGCGGGTGTGGTGAGGGCAGGCCACCACAAGGCGACGCGGACGGCAACGTCAAAGAGGCGGCCGTGAGGGGGGAGGGACACGGGGGATGGAGAGCAGGATGACCCGGCGGGAGCTGCTCCTCCTGGGACTCGGTGTGAGCGGCGCACTCTTCGGCTGCGCCGCGATCCCACCGCGGGTGAGCGCCCCGGCGAAGAAGCTGATCGAGTTCGGCTGAGATGAGCCGGATACCGCCTTCATGCGCCGGCACATCGCCCAGATGGAACAGACTCCCTTCGACGGGGTAGTCTTCCAGGTCACCTACGCCAGGCCCGACGGCAAGCCCGGCGACTTCTTGTGGAAGGCCTGGGGCGGGCGCGCTTTCACGGACGCCGAGCTCGCGCCGGCGCTGGCAAACCTCACGGCCACGCCCTTCCAGCGCTTCACCCACAATTACCTGCGCTTCGACACCAGCCCCGGCGACGTGGACTGGTTCGACGATTTCTCGGCGATCCTCACCAATGCCCGCCCGGCGGCGCAGATCGCCCGCCTGGGAGGGGCCGTGGGCGTTCTGTTCTAGACCGATCAGTACCACGTCCCGCTGTTCGACTATCGCAGGCAGCGCGACGCCGGAACGACATCGTGGGACGCCTACGCCGCCCAGGCGCGTCGGCGCGGGCAGGAGGTCATGGAGCCTTCCAGCACGGCTTTCCGCATCTGACGGTCTTCCTCACCTTTGGGTACGGCGTCCCCTGGCTGGAGCTGCGGAGGGGCGCGCCGTCGCTGGCGGCGTGCGAGTACGGCCTGCTCGCGCCCTTCCTGGACGGCATGCTGGACGCCCGGAGCGGTCGCACCCGGCTGGTGGACGGCTACGAGCTGGCCACCTTCCACAACAAGGACCGCATGAAGTTCGCCGCCGCCTACCGCATGCTCACGGCGGACCTGCTCCCCATCGTCAGCGACCCCGCCCGGTATCGCCGTCTCCTCTCGGTGGGCTTCGGCCTCTTCCTGGACTACGACCCGCAGGAGAGAGGCTGGAATGGCGTGGATGGGAGCGCGAACTACTACACGCCTGCGGATTTCGAGGCGAGTGTCCGGGCGGTCCTGGACGTCGCCGACGAATACGTGTGGATCTACGCGCAGGTCCCCCGCTGGTGCTCGCCGGCGGGAACGCCGATCAAGCTGCCCGAGGGGTACGCCGAGGCGCTGCGCCGGGCCCGTAGCGACATGCGCCCGTAATTCGGGACGGGAGGGGGAGCCAAGGGCGCCGAGCGCCGAGACGCGAGGGCAAGAGAGAAGAAAATGCGGATTGTGGAATGAGGGTTGAGAGCCCAGAGCCGAGAGCCGTGTGACGAGAGGGCGGGGAAAAGCGACAGAGAGCGCCGAGAGCGGGGGAGAGTCCCAGAATCGAAAACGGGAGGACCTGCGAAGCGCGAGCCGCAAGGCCCTGCCTTGTCGTCGGTTGGCCAGCGCCGACGGCCGGCCTCTCCGCGGCTATTGTGCCGGTGGAGGTGGCGGGGGCGGAGGACCTGGCGGCGGAGGCGTCACGGATGGTGGCGGCAAGTACCCCGGCGGTGGAGGCGGCGGCGGGACCCGATAGCTCTGCCGCGGGGGCCGCACGACACCGGGGATCTGGTTCCCCTTGGCGTACATGCACTGTTGGTATGCAATATCGTACCTTCGCTGCACCTCCCACCCGAACGCGTGGCCCGCATTCGCCCCCACGGCCGTCCCGGCGAGGAGACCGCTCCCGGCCCCAATCGCCGCGCCAACCCCAGGATTGCCGGAGACTGCCCCAATCGCCGCGCCAAGCCCCGCGCCGATAGCCGTCCCGACGACGGCAGACCCGGCCATGTTCTGATTGGCGGTGGCCGCCGGCCCCCCACCGGCCTGTTGTCCCGCCCATTGCCGGCAGACCGCTTCGTCGGCCTGGAACTGCTCGAAGGGCTTGCCCGGGGCCGGAAGGACCATCACGCTTGGCCCGGTGGGAATGGTGGCGCATCCGGCCAGCGCCACGATCACCAGGAAGAGCAGGGAAAGTGATTTCCACGACATACGGCGGTCCTCCTTACTGTCCTTGCGGTGGGCCCGCCGGGGGAACGACCGTCATCCACCCCCCCGGGCACTGCTGAATGTACGGGTAGTACCCCTGTGGGTTCTGGCAGTAATACCAGTATTGCGGCTGCTGAGGCGCCGGCTGGACATACACCGGAGGCTCCTGCTCGACGACCACGGGTGGCGCGGTATAGACGGGGTACCGAGGACCCCACCACGGGCCCAGCCCCCACCAGAACGGAACACCAATGAAGACACCCGCGCGGAAGCCTGAGCGGCCTCCGTGATGGAATCGACGGGGCCCCCAGGCGTCGCTCGGCGAGGCACTGGCGAAAACCAGCGCCATTGTTGCAAGAATCGCACACACGATTTTCTTCATGTCAGCTTTCCTTCCACTCAAGCCCGGTGGCGCATCGCGTCGCGTTCGGCCGATTCCCGTGGCAGTGATACCCCGCATCGGGACCACCCACTCCTGGCAGATTCGACGCACCGGCTGGCCTGACATTCACTTCCCTGGCAGAAGCCGCCAATTCTATGCCCCCACATCACCTGCCCTTTAGACAATTGTCTCGGGGAGGCGTTTAATGAGGGGTGGCACGACGCGATGCGTAAAAGATATATCCCACAGGCCTGGGGTTGACGTGGGAATGCCCCGGCCACAGCCCCCTTGCAGAAGCCGGCCGATTCACCGGCCATGGATTCTCCCTCAACGAATAAGTACGCCTCCACGGGTGAAATCGTTTCAGGATCTCTCCCAGAACGGAGGAGAGCCCGGGCTCGAGGAGCAGCGAAAACGGGTTGACGATTCAAAGCCGTCTGGTCTACAGTCATCGTCGATAATCGGGCGGGTCGCCGCCCGTCCAGGTCCCGAGGCTCCCCAGGGACCTTTTCCCGTCGGTTCTGAGAGTCGGTTGGTTCCCGTGTGTCGATCCTGACGGCTCACAAGATCCTGATCGCGAGCGCGGTGGCCCTGTTCCTCGGTTACGGGGTCTGGGAGTTCCTGCGCTATCCTGATCCCGGAGGCGTCGGGTCCCTCCTGCGGGGTGGTGCTTCCTGGTTGGCGGCCTTGGGCCTTGGTGTGTATCTCAGCGCCGTCTTCCGGAAAGGCGGATGGGTGGATCACAGGCGAAGTCCCTCACGTCGTGGGGGGTGAGACCCATGGCGGATTTGACGGCCTATTGGACTTATTCCCAAAGAGGACGACCAGCATGATTCATTCTTCCCCACTCAGAACAATCTTGGTCCTGGCGGTGTTGGGCCTCCTCCTGGTACCCAGCGCGGGATGCGGGCTCTTCTCGCTCGACAAAGAGGCACCGCGTGAGGTGGTGCCACCGCCGCCTCCGCCTCCACCCCCGACTCCGACTCCTGTCGCCTCGCCTCCGCCGACACTCCGGGCATCCGGCGCCCAGATCGCCGACGAGGAGGGTCTGCGGGCCCTCGTCCAGGGCAAGACCACCAAGGACGAGGTGCGCGAGCGCTTCGGCATCCCACAGGAGGTGCTCCTGGTCCCCGGAAGCGAGACGTTTATTTATTTCCGCGACCGGACCTCCGGCTGGATTTCCCGCACGACCGAGCGCATCGAGATGCTCACGATCCGCTTCGATGCCAAGGGGGTACTGAAGGACTTCGAGTACCGGTACTCCGGGAAGTAACCGGAGCTGAGAGCCGGGAGCCGAGAGCCGAGACGGCGCTGCCTCCCGAGGACGTTGAATGGACGGCCCGGCGCCCGCTTTTTCCTCACGCCTTCCCTGCCCGGCACTCGGGCCAGTTCACCAGAATCATCCCGCCTGCAACCAACCCGCCGCCGGTCAAGAGCTTTGCCGTCAGGGGTTCGTGCAGCAGCAAGCCGCCCAGCAGGACCCCGAAGACGGGCGTGAAGAAGGTGAAACCGGACAGGTTGCTGACCGGGTACACCTGGATCAGCCAGAACCAGACGAGATAGCTGGCGAAGGCCACGATGATTCCCTGGTAGGCGAGGGAGGCGATCACCAGCGGCTGAAGATCCAGGATGGGTCGGGGCTCGAGCAGGAGCGTCAGCAGGGAAAGCTGCACGGCCGAGATGCCGAGCTGGTAGAAGAGCATCTGGGACGGCGTCATGCGGGTCCGAATCACCCGTTTGAGGTAGAGGGAGGTGGCCGCCCACAGGACCCCTCCGGTGAGGCTCATCAGGTCGCCCACGAGCTGGAGCGGGGTCGGCCGGCCGAGGCTGTCCCACAGGGTGACGACGCCGCCGGCAAAGGCCAGAACCAGGCCGCCGACCTTGCGGCCCGTGAGCGGCTCGTTGGGCAGCAACCAGTGGGCGCCCAGTGCCACAAAGAAGGGGGCGGTGTACACGAAGATCACGCCGTGGGAGGCGGTGGTGTAACTCAGGCCGAGGTAGATGAACACAAACTCGGATCCGAAGAGGAGGCCGATGGCCAGGCCGTGGAGGAGTGTCCGATCCCGGTGCAGCAGGGGCAGGCCGCGGGCGCGGGCCCAGAGGGCGACCAGCACGGCAGCCACGACGGATCGAAGCGCGGCCTGAAAAATAGGACTCACGCCGCGGTTCGCCACCTTGATGGAGATCTGCGACATGCCCCAAAGAAGGCACAGGCTGACCACGATGGCCATGGCCGGAGCGTCCAGGGTCTTGCGGGGAATGCTCACGAGGTGTGCCCTCCTGGCGGAACGTGCGGCACTATACCCCGAACGGGAATTTCAGGGAAGCGCCCGGCGAACAGAGTGGGCCACGGGACTGCCGGAGTTCTGGCTTGATTGCGGGGGCGGCTCCTGGTACAAAGGGGAGGACCCAGGAACCTCTGGAGGTCGCCATGGGCGGACAACCCCCCGAGCCGTTCGATGTCGTGTGCCCCTGTTGCGGGGCGAAGCTGCACGTGGACCCGGAACTCCGCGCGGTGCTATCGCACGAGGCGCCTCCGGAGGAGCGCGCGGTCAAGGATCTGACCCAGGCGGTGAAAGGCCTGCAGGCTGAGGCCGCCCAGCGCCAGTCCCGTTTCGAGGAATCCCTGAAGGCGGAAAAGGGCAAGCGGAGCCTCCTCGACAAGAAGTTTCAGGAGGCCTTGAAGAAAGCCAAGGACGAGCCCATCACCAAGCCGATCCGGGACATCGATCTCGACTGACCCATCCTCCCCCGCCCCCGGCCCTGAGATTGTCCGCAGATGCGCGCAAAGAAAACCGGGAGAGTGTTTTGGTCGCCTGAGCACTTGTCTGCGCCGCCGCCTGTCATATATTGTCTGGCGAGAGCCGTCGCTTTGGCAATTCCGTCTACCCTTCGGCGTATTGCTGACCATGCGGTTTTCCCTTCCTCGCAGGGGTGCGGACCTCCCCCTGGGCAGGCCGTCCCCCGGCGGATGCCCTCCATGAGCATCCATGTTGGAATCGACATCGGCGCCGTCAGCGTGGAGGCGGCGGTCCTCGGGGATCCGGAGGACCGCCACGACCTCGACCGGTTGGCCGAGGCAGGGGAATTCACCTGGGTTCGCGCCCCCCGACCTCTCCTCACCTCGGATTATCGCCGTGTCCTGGGGGACCCCCTGGGGGCCGCCGAGGTGATGTTGGCCTCCGTCCAGAAGCATGTTCCCGGGGTCCGGTGGGATCGGGTGCTCGTCACCGGGCGAGGCGCGGGTCTGCTTCAGAAGCGGTGGTCCCTTGATCGCGTGAACGAGTTCAAGGCCATCGCTGCCGCCGCCGGCTTCCTCTATCCAGAGGTGGTGACCATCTTCGAGATGGGTGGAGAATCCTCCAAGTTCCTTCGGCTGGAGCACGAAGGCGCCACCGGACGGGTCAGCCTCCTGGACTACGAGACGAACGGGGATTGCGCGGCCGGGACGGGCTCCTTCATTGATCAGCAAGCCACGCGCCTCCGCTATGACGTCGAGGAGGTGGGCGCCGTCGCCTGTTCCGCCTGCTCGGCGGCCCGCGTCGCCGGCCGGTGCTCCGTCTTTGCCAAGTCTGACATGATCCACGCCCAGCAACAAGGGTACACGCCGCCCCGGATCCTCCGCGGGCTGTGCGATGCCGTGGCTCGGAACTTCAAAGGGAGCATCACCAAGGGCAAGCCCGCGGTGCCGCCCGTGGCCTTTATCGGCGGCCTGGCCAAAAACGAGGGGGTCGTGCAGGCGCTGCGGGAGCTGTTCCGGTTCGACAGGGACCAACTCTTCGTTCCCGAGGCGTACGCCTGGTTCGGGGCCATCGGGGCGGCCCTCCTGGTCGGCGAGTCGGGGGGCCGCAGGGCCGGTGGCGCGGCCATCGGAAAGGTGGAGCCCCCTCCAACCGGCCCCAGGGACGGGGCAACGGCGAAGCCCCTGAGTCTGGAAAATGTCGTCTTGCTCCGGGATCGGGTGCGGCCCTGCCGCCTGCCCGGGAGCGGAGAGGTGGTGGACGCCACCCTGGGGATTGACGTCGGCTCGGTCAGCACAAACCTCGTTGTCCTGAACGATGCGGCCGAGGTGATGCACGAGATCTACGTCCGGACGGAGGGCCGCCCCATCCAGGTGGTGAGTGCCGGGCTGCGGGCCATCGCGGAAGCGCTGGGAGGCCGCATCCGGATCGTGGGGGTGGGCGCCACGGGCTCTGGCCGGGAGCTGATCGGAGAACTGGTGGGCGCCGACACCATCAACGACGAGATCACGGCGCACAAGACCGGCGCCATGCATGTCGGCCAGACGCTCCTCGGCGAACAGGTGGACACGATTTTCGAGATCGGCGGGCAGGACGCCAAGTTCATCGCGATCGAGAACGGCGTCGTCGTGGACTTTGCCATGAACGAGGCGTGTGCGGCCGGCACGGGCTCGTTCCTGGAAGAGCAGGCGGAGCGCCTGGGCATCTCCATCAAGGAGGAGTTCGCCCGGCTCGCGTTCCGGTCCCGCAGTCCCGTCCGCCTGGGTGAGCGGTGTACGGTGTTCATGGAGCAGGACGTGAACGCGTGGCAGCAGCGGGGGGCCGCGCGGGAGGATCTGGTGGCGGGCCTGGCGTACTCCGTGGCCCTCAATTACCTGAACCGCGTGGTGCGCGGGCGGCGGATCGGGAGGGTGATCTACTTCCAGGGCGGAACGGCCTACAACGATGCCGTGGCCGCGGCCTTCGCCTGCATCCTGGGCAAGCGCATCATCGTGCCCCCGCACAACGGGGTGATCGGGGCCATCGGCATGGCCCTGCTGGCGCGGGAGAAGGTTCAGGGCACGGGGTGTGCCACGATGTTCCGGGGCTTCGACCTGCGGGCGGTGCGCTATTCCCTGCGCGAGTTCGTCTGCACGGCCTGCTCGAACATCTGCGACATGCAGGAGTTCACCGTCGAGGGGGTCAAGACCTTTTGGGGGGACAAGTGCAGCGACAAGTTCCGCAAGCGCTCGCGGACGGAGCGGCGGGCGGCGATTCCTGACCTGATGGCCCTGCGCCGCCGCCATCTGCTGGCCGACTATGCGGGTCCGGTGGGTTCGGGGCCCCGGATCGGCATCCCGCGGGCGATGTCGTTCCACGATCGGTTCCCCTTCTGGCGGGCCTTCCTGGAGGAACTGGGCTGCGCTGTGGTCGTCTCGGACGAGACGAACCGGAAGATCGCCCACGACGGCATCGACCTCACCGTGGCGGAGCCGTGCTACCCGATCCACGTGGCCCACGGTCACGTGAAGGCCCTCCTGGGCGAGGGGGTGGACTGGCTCCTGATCCCCAACCTGATCAACGCCGAGGCGACGCCCGACGCCGTCGAGTCGCAGATGTGTCCGTGGGCTCAGACCCTGCCCTTCGTGGTGCGGAGTGTCCCCAGGCTGGCGGCCGTCCGGGAGCGGATCCTGGCGCCTACGGTGCGCTTCCGGCTCGGCGAGGCGCATGTCGCCCGGCAGCTGGTCCCGCTGGGCCGCACGCTGGGGGCGGGGTTCACCCAAACCCTCCGGGCGGCGGCCCGCGGGTTTGCCGCGCAGCGGGCCTTCCGCCGGGCCGTCGAGGGGGCCGGCCGGGAGGCGCTCGCGACGCTTCAAGCCAGCCGGGAGCCGGGGATGGTTCTGGTGGGCCGTGCCTACAACGTGCACGACCCGGCCGTGAACCTGGATGTGCCCGGAAAGCTGCGCGACTATTACGGGATCAATGTCCTGCCCCTGGATTGCCTCCCGCTGGATGGGGAGGACATTCGGGACGTGAACGACAACATGTACTGGCATTCGGGGCGACGCATCCTGGCCGCGGGAAAGCTGGTGGCCCGGTCCCCGCACCTGCACATCATCCACCTGACCAACTTCAAGTGCGGACCGGATTCCTACATCAAGCATTTCCTGGGGGAGGCGTGCGGCAAGCCGTTCCTCAGTCTCCAGTTCGACGGCCACAGCAACGACGCCGGGATCCTGACCCGCTGCGAGGCCTACCTGGACAGCCAGAGGATGCTCCGATGGTGGCACACGCCCGCCCGGACCTGAAGGCTGGCTGGCTGCAGGGTGGCGAAGCGGCCCGGGGCGGGCGTGGGGCCGATGCCGCCGGTCCGGGCCTGATGGGCCGCAGACTGTATCTCCCCCGCATGACGGATTGCGGAGCCGAGGCCCTGGCGGCCGCCCTCCGCTCCGTGGGGATCGACGCCATGGTCCTGCCCCCGTCGGATTCGCGGACCCTGGAACTGGGCGCGCGCCATCTGGCGGGGGAGGAATGCCTGCCGGCCAAGGTCACCCTGGGCGATTTCCTGCGGGTGGTGGAGACCCCGGGATTCGATCCCGGCAAGACCGCCTTCATGATGGCCACCACGGAGGGACCCTGCCGCTTTGGCCAGTACGTCCCCTACCTCCGCAAGGTCTTCCGGGACCTGGGATATCCGGAGATCATGGTGGTGTCGCCCAGCAGCGGAGACGGGTACCGGCAGGTGGGCGCCTCGGGGCCCGACTTCACCCGGACCGCCTGGCGCGGGTTCGTCGCCTCGGACATCCTGCGCAAACTCCTCTTGAGGACGCGGCCATATGAGCGCGCCCCGGGAGCGGCGGACGCCGCCTACGCCCTCTCGCTCCGGGAGCTGTGCGCGACGCTGGAGTCGCCGCGGCTGACCCATCGGGAACGGCTCGAGGCCTTGGTCGCCGCGCTGATCCGAATCCGGGACCGCTTCCGCGGTCTGCCTGCCGGGTACGAACGGGGGCGGCTGCTCATCGGCATCCAGGGAGAGATTTTCTGCCGGATGAACGACTTCAGCAACGACCATCTCATCCGGCGTCTGGAGGCCTGCGGAGGCGAGGCATGGCTCTCCGACATTTCCGAGTGGGTCTGGTACTGCAACAATCATCAGGAGCATTGCCTGCGGCGGGACGGGCGGCGGTTCTCCCTCGCCATGCTGCGGGCAAAGATCCGGGATCGCATCCAGCACGCCGACGAGTTGGCGCTGCGCGCGTCCTTCGTCGAGGATTTCCGAGGATACGAGGACCCCGCGGATATCGAGGAGGTCCTGCGGGCGGGGGATGCGTATCTCCCCCAGGCGGGCGCGGCGGGGGAGATGGTCATGTCGGCGGGGAAGGTGGACTACTTCTTCCGCAAGGGGGTGGACGGCATCATCGATATCAGCCCGTTCTCCTGCATGAACGGCATCGTCTCCGAGGCCCTGTATCCCCGCCAGAGTCAGGAGCACGCCGGCATCCCCATCAAGAATTTCTACTTCGACGGCAAAGGCGGGGACCTGACAGACGACCTGGAGATCTTTCTGGAGCTGGCCCGGGCCTACCAGCGGCGCAAGCCCCACCCGAGGCGCCATCCCTCCTGCTTTCCGTAGGCGTCTCCCCTCGGTCAATGGGTACGCCCCGGCGCCGCCGCCCTCCGGACGGGTCACGGCTACGACTTTCACCTTGACACGTGCATGAATTCCCGGGATATGATGCCGCCGGGTCGGACCTGAAGGTCGTGTGTGGGATCGAGCCGCGGGCGCGGCTACAGGAGGAGCGGTATGACGCCGAGTTCCCGGAGGGCAGAGTTCTTGGTGGAGACCGCCTGGCTGGCGGCGCATCTGGCCGACCCCGCCATCCGCATCGTGGACATGCGGGGCGCGATCCGACCGGTGCAGGCGCCCAAGCCGTGGTACCTGGAGAGCCGGGAGCAATACGCGGAAGCCCACATTCCCGGCGCGGTGTACATCGGCTGGCTGACCGACATCGTGGAGCCCGACGCGCCCGTGAAGATGACGGTCGCCTCTCCCGGGCGGTTCGCCGCGCTGGTGGGACGGCTGGGGATCGGGGATGAGCATCTGGTCGTCGCCTATGACGACGACGGCAACCACGTCGCGGCCCGGCTGTGGTGGATCCTGAACTATTATGGCCATCCGACTGTCCGCCTGCTGGACGGCGGCTATCCGAAGTGGGTGGCGGAAGGGCGTCCGGTGACCGCCGAGGTGCCACGCTACGGCGTGGCCACGTTCACCCCGAGGATGCAGGCGGAGTGGCTGGCCACGTGCGACGAGGTCCGGCGGGGCATCGGGGATCCCCGGGTGCGACTGGTGGACTGTCGGGGGCCGCGGGATTTCCGCGGAGAGGTTGGCCGCGGCGAACGGAAGGGGCGGATTCCGGGGGCGGTGAACGTCCCCATCACGCGGCTGTGGGAGGGCCCGCACAAGACCTGGAAGTCCGAGGCGGAGCTCTCCGCGGTCCACGCGGCCGCGGGAGTGACCCCGGACACGCGGGTCATCACCTACTGCAACGCCGGGGTCTCGGCGTCGGTTGGCCTCTTGGCCCTGAAACTCCTGGGCTACCCGTCGGCGGCCAACTATGCCGGCTCGTGGTACGACTGGGAGCGGGATCCGCAGAACCCGAGCGAAGTGGATTGAGCCCATTCACCTCTGACCGCCAGGAGAAAGTGCTAGGCCTCGGTCCGGGCGGTCAGCCCCGCCGGCCTCCTGAGACCGACGGCATCAACCCCCTTTCCGAGGACACACGCCATGGCCGAATTCGCATCGCCACTAGTGGTCGAAGACCTTCCCCCGGATCTCCGCCGGCCGATCCTGCTGGCGGCCTTCGCGGGGTGGAACGACGCCGCCGAGAGTGCCACGGCGACGGCCCGCTTTCTCTGCCGGTCTTGGTCGGCCAGACGCGTCGCCCAGATCGTGCCCGAGGAATTCTTTCACTTCGGGCTTACCCGGCCGGAGGTCCGGATTCACGAGGGCTCCCAGGCACGGGAAATCCGCTGGCCGGCCACCGAGTTCTTCCTGAGCCAGGAATCGTCCCTACCCAGGGATGTCATCGTCCTCTGTGGGATCGAGCCGCACCTGAAGTGGCGGACGTTCTGCGGCCACGTTCTGGAGGTGGCACGAAGCGCCCAGGTGACGCTGGTGATCACGTTGGGCGCGCTCCTGGCCGACGTCCCCCATACCCGTCCCGTCCGGGTCACGGGGGTCAGCACCGATGCAGAGCTGGCCGCCCGACTGCGGACCACCCCGACCCGCTACGAGGGGCCGACGGGGATCGTGGGCGTGCTGAACGATGCCTGCCGGCGGGCGGGGCTGCCCGTGGTGAGCCTCTGGGCCAATGTTCCGCATTATGTCTCCGAGGTCAGCAATCCTCATACCGTCCTCGCCCTGCTGCGCCGCGTCCTCGATCTCCTGGAGTGCCGTGCCGACCTCTCCGAGTTGGAAGAGGCCGCGGCGGAATTCGACCGCCAACTGGCCCGCATCCTCGCGCAGAAGCCGGATGTGGCCCGGTACATCCAGGAACTGGAGCGGCGGGAGGCCCAGGCGGAGAGCCCGGAGGGGGAGCCCGCCGGCGATCTGCCTGGCACGGCCCAGCTCATCCAGGAGGTGGAGCAGTTTCTCCGCGAACACCGCGGGGAGCCCGGGCAGGGCTGACCCCGCTCGATGAGCGGGCGGGCGCCTCGGACCGAGTCAGGGCTCGGCCGCGGGAATGCTCCGGGGTTGCCCCGCACAGCACGCCGATTCGCACTCATGCGCGGGGAGGGAGGTGACGGGTTGCCCATCCAGGTCATTACGGTGGCGAGCCAGGCGCGGTTTGCCGGCGAGAAGATGCAGAAGATTGGGCTCTTCGAGACGGATCGGCTGTTCTTCGATCTGTACTGTCTCGCGCCCGGCCAGGCGCAAAAGGTCCATGCCCACGCGGGCTCCGACAAGATCTATTACGTCCTGTGTGGCCGGGCGCGGCTGCGCATAGACCAGGAGGAACAGGAGGTTCTGGCCGGCCAGGCCGTGCTGGCGCCGTCCGGCTCGGAGCACGGCGTCACCAACGCGGCAGGGGAGCCCCTCACCATCCTGGTCTTCATGGCCCCCAGACCAACCCACTGAAACCGCGGGGCCCATCTCACCGCCAAGGACACCCAGCGCTAGCGCTGGGTACCCGGAACGCCAAGAGGATTCCCTCTGAATCTGCCCTGGCGACCTTGGCGCACCAATCCGCCTGAGGCGGATGCCGTTGGTGCTGGCGGATCAAAGAGATTCGATGTACCGCAAGATTCGCGACCTGTTGCATGCGGGCCAATCCGTGGCAGTGGCTACGGTGATTGCAGCGCGCGGGTCCACGCCCCGCGAGGTCGGGGCGAAGATGCTCGTGGTCGGGGAGGGCCGGATCGCCGGGACGGTGGGGGGCGGGTGCGGGGAGGCGCAGGTCCTCTGGGATGCCGTCCGTTGCCTCGCAGAGGCTCGCTCCATGCTCTCTGCCGTGGACCTCACGGGCGAGATGACCGAGGAGAGCCCCACCAACTGCGGCGGCATCATGGAGGTCTTCATCGATCCCATGCTGCCGGCCGAGACCTCGCGGAAGGGGTTATCCTCCGTCCGCGTCGCCGAGATCGCGTCACAGGCTATGGAGGCCGGGGAACCCGTCGTCCTGGCCACCCTGGTCGCGACGCCGGATCCATTCCGCTTTCCCATCGGCACCCGGGCAGCCGTGTGGCCCGGCCGGCACGAGGGCGTGGCGACTCTGCCGGGCGGGCGCCTCGTCATCGAGCGGTCCGGCCAAGCGATTGCAGCGCATCGCAGCCGTTGCATCGCCGTCCCGATCGAGGACGGCGCAGGGGAGGCGACCATCTTCCTGGAGGTGGTGGGGCCGCCCGAGGAGCTGGTCATCGTGGGGGCGGGGCACATCGCGGTCCCGCTGGCCAGGATGGCCAAGGTGCTGGATTTCCGGGTGACGGTCCTCGACGACCGCGCGGCCTTCGCCAACCGCGCCCGGTTCCCCGAGGCCGATCGCATCATCGCCGCCGACATCGGGAAGACGGTCGCCGACCTTCAATTCGGGCCGAAGACCTATCTGGTCCTGGTGACGCGCGGCCACACCCTCGATCAGGCGGTCCTCCTGCAGGTCATCCACGAGCCGGTCGCCTATGTCGGGATGATCGGGAGCCGGCGACGGGTGCGGGCGGTCTTCGATTGGCTGCGCAGGATGGGCGTGGCCGAAACGCACATCCAAAGGGTCCACGCCCCCATCGGCCTCGACATCGGTGCCGAGACGCCGGCCGAGATCGCGGCCAGCATCCTGGCCGAATTGGTGGCCGTCCGCCGCAAGTACCGCACCTCACTCCACTCCCGCCGAGAGAAATAGACGCAGAGGTGAAACCAGCGGCCTCGCGGCAGGGCGGGTCACCCAGGATTCCCTGAAACACTTCGAGAAGGCGGGTCTTGGGCGAGGAGCTCTCGAAAGCGCAGGCTCAGGCTCTGGATCATTCCCCGGGAGTCAAGAGGCCGTATCGCTTCAACTTGTAGTGGAGCGCCCGCGGGCTCATCCCGAGGATCTGGGCGGCCTTCTCGCGGTGGCTGGTGATCTCCGCGAGGGTCCGGCGGATCACCTCGCGCTCGATCTCGCGCATGGGGAGTCCCAGGGGAAGCGTGATGGCCTTGTCCGCCTGGTTCTGGGATTGGATCGCGGCCGGAAGGTGCGCGGGCTGGATCACCCCCTCCTGGACGGTCACCGTGAGCCTCTCGATGACATTGCGAAGCTCGCGCACGTTCCCTGGCCAGTCATAGGTGAGGACCGCCTGCATCGCTTCGCGGCTGAGGGTCTTCGGTGGCCGGCGGTGCACCTGGGCAAACTCCTCCAGAAAGAGCTCGAGGAGGAGCGGAATATCCTCCCTGCGCTCGCGCAGGGGTGGCAGGGTGATCGGCACGACGTTCAGCCGGTAGAAGAGGTCTTCACGGAACAGCCCCTCCCGTATCCGCCGCTCCAGGTCCCGATTGCTGGCGGCGATGATCCGGAGATCCACCCGGATGAGTCGCGTCCCTCCCAACCGCCGAAACTCCTTGGCTTCGACCACCCGGAGGAAGTCCACCTGACTCTTCAGGCTCATCTCCCCGACTTCGTCGAGGAACAGCGTCCCCCCATCGGCCAGCTCGATCCGCCCGCGCTTGACCGCCGTGGCCCCCGTGAAGGCCCCTTTCTCATAGCCGAACAACTCACTTTCCAGGAGCGTCTCGGGGAGGGCGCCACAATTGATGGCCACGAAGGGGCAATCGCGCCGGCCGCTCCGGTGGTGGATGGCCCGCGCGATGAGCTCCTTCCCGGTTCCGCTCTCTCCCTGGAGCAGAACGGTCGCATGGGTTTCCGCCACTTGATCCACCACCTCGTAAATGCGCCGCATGGCTTGGCTCTGCCCAACCACACTCCGGAATTCATCCCGGACCCGCAGGCGCTCCCGGAGCTGCAGGTTCTCAACCCCCATGCCTCGCCGTTCCAGGGCCTTCCCAACCAGGAAGGGGAGCCTCGTTGGGTCCACCGGCTTGGTCAGGTAGTCGTAGGCCCCCAGCTTCATGGCCTCCACGGCGGACTCCACGGTGCCGTAGGCCGTCATGAGAATCACCTCGACGCTAGGGTCCGCCTCTTTGGCCGCCCGGAGGACGACCATCCCGTCCGCGCCCGCCATCTTCAGGTCCGTGATCACCACCTGGAACGCGCCGTCACGCAGCGCTGCCAGGGCCTGGCTGCCATCGGAGGCCACGGCGACGTCGTGCCCCCGCTTGGCCAGGATCTTGGCGATGGCCTCCCGGATGTTGACCTCGTCGTCCACGACGAGGATGCGGCCGTGATCGTTGGCGATCATCCCAATTCCACCGGCTGGGGCCGGGGCGACAGGGGGAGCCGGACTGTCATGCAGGTCCCCGCCCCCTGAGTGCTGGCGACCTCGATGGTTCCCCCATGGTCTCGCACGATCCGGTAGGCGATAGCCAGCCCCAAGCCCGTCCCCCCGTCGCGGGTGGTGAAGTAGGGGTCAAACAGCCGACTGAGGTACCCCGGGGCAATTCCATGTCCGGTGTCCGACACCCGCACGAAGACGCTCGCGGGCGGGTCGAGCCGGGGCCCCGAGGTGATGGCGAGTGTTCCGCCGTCCGGCATCGCCTGCAGCCCGTTCAGCAAGAGGTTCAAGAAGACCTGCGAGAGCTGGGTGCTGTCGCCGGCCACGTGGGGGAGGTCCGGTGCCAGATCCACCTGGAGTTCCACCTTGTGCTCGCGGGCTTCACCCTGCACCAGCGCGACCACGTGCGCGAGGAGATCATTGAGGTCGAGCGGCTCCAGGCTCGGCGTCGTCGGCCTGGAGACCCGGACCACGTTTTCGACCACCGCCTGCAGCCGTTGGATCTCCGCCTTCAGGATGTCCAGGTACCGGCGCACCGCCGACCGCAGCTGCTCGCGCTCCGCCAACTCCTCGGCCAGCAGGTGCAGGTTGAGTTCGATGGCGCTCAGGGGATTCTTGATCTCGTGGGCCAACCCCGCGGACAGCGTGCCCAGGGCGGCCATCTTGTCCGCCTGGCGGAGCTGGCGCTCGAGCTGCACCAGCTCCGAGCAGTCCCGGAGCAGCAACACCACTCCCACGGTCTCGCCGCGCGGGTCCTGCAACTCGCTCGATGTGAGCCGGGCGGCCACCGGCTGCCCGGCCTCGCCGGCGGCACACTCCAGCTCCACCTCATGGGTGAACACCCGGTCGTCCAGCGCCGCCCGGAGGATCTCCGCCAACTCGGGCTGGGTCCGGAATACGTCCCGGTAGGGCCTCCAGTGGACCCCGCGGCGCCCCAGGCCCAACATACGCTCGGCCGATGCGTTCGCCGAGGTGACCCGCCCCCGCCGGTCCACGGTGACCACCCCGGTGGGGATGCTCTGCAGGATGTTCCGGGCCAGGGTTTTCGTCCGTTCCAGGGCCCGGTTGATGGAGTGGTAGTTGTGATAGGTGAGGATGGCAGCGATCCCCGCCATTGCCAGGAAGAAGAGCACGCCGGAGGCCTTCAGGATGTCACTCCGCGCGCGCCCGAAGGCCGAGCTGGGCACGGGAGGTCCACCCGCCTCTCGCCGACTGAGGGACTGTTCCACCGCGGCTCGTTCCCGCTCCAAGCTGATCACCTGGAGCGTGGTTACGGCCAGTCCCAGCACCAGGACTACCAGCAGGATGTGCCGGATCGGGACGGTGCCGAATAGCCGGAGTTCACGACGGGGGCGGAACATACGTGGGGCCCTCAGCGATCCGTAGGGATCATAGCACTGGCCGGGCCACTCTTCAATGGATCCATCACCGAAGCCGCGGGCTGGGCAGGCCGTTCCATGCGGAGCCCATCTCGCCCCACCCCGTAATAGTGCGGCAGCCTGCCGACCACCCGGTAGCCGTGACTCCGGTAAAGCGCAAGGGCCACCACGTTATCCTGTGCCACCTTGAGCTGGACACACTCCGCTCCGGCCTGCTGGCACCAGCGCTGTGCTTCACGAAGCAGGTGCCGCCCGATCCCATTTCCCCGATGCTCCGGGTCCACACCGATGGAGACGATGATGGCGATGGCCCGACCCCGGTCCCGCGCCAGCCGCAGGACGGCAAATCCGGCCAGGGCCGATCCCCGCCGAACGACCAGGATGGTACTGTCACGAGCGGTGAGGTAGTGTCCGAGGACGGCGTGTGAGAGGCCATCGTCAGAGAAACACGCCACGCCAAGCCGCCAGACCGCCGACAGTTCGCTCAGACGCGCCTGCCTTATGGCACTGCCCGTCGCATGCCACCGCCGAGGCCTGTGGGTGGGCCGCCCGACCCGATCGCGCACGGTCTTGGCGCTGGCTCTCAAGGGCCCTGTACTCAATGTCCGTTCCCGGGATGTGGCCGGGGCGGCCTCTGGACATCTCTTGCCTCAGCTCGCTGGAGGCGCTCCCGCCGAAGGCGGGCGTGGCACGCGGGACACACGAACTTACCAGTTGGCAGGTCATAGGCCGCCGCAAGCGCCTCCGGACGGCGGCAGCATTCACAAAGCAGAGGATCCCGTTTCGACCTCATCTCCACCATGCCCCCCTTGGGGGACACGACCCCGGTGATACGCGTCCTGGGGACCCGCACATCACAATTGCCTTTCCCGCCTCCTCGGACGCGAGGTGAGCGAAGGTAGCGGCAAGCCTGGCATCCTCCCGCCCCATCTCGATCCGCCCGGAGGCGAGCAGGAGTTCTGCCTGTTGGAGGAAGTGGCGTGCACACGGGTGGAGATCGGCGCCATTTCGGCGCGCCTCCTCGATGAGGGCCCCGGCCCGCCTCAAATGGTCGGGCGCGCGCGCCGGGTCCCGTAGCACATCCTGTACTCGATCGGTCATGGACTTTTCCTCCCGTTCACCGGAGTCGGGAGCGTTCTCGCCTCCCGGGTCGCTGGGGCGGGCGTCGCTTTCCCGGCCCGGAGCGCGGCATTGTCCAGCCGCAAACGCTCGACCTCCTCCGTCAGGCGCATCTTGTCCTTCTGGAGCTGCTCGATCTCCCGGTGTAAGAGGTCCACGAACTCGCGGAGCCGGGCCACTTCCTCCCGCGTGGCCGGGGGTTCATCACTCCGTCGAGGGGGAGATTGGTCGCACGCCGGTAGGACGGCCGCGGCGGCCAGGGTCATCCCCCAGCAGAGGAGTCGGCGCAGGCGGGTTCGCCGCTCTGAGTGGGCCCCGCGTCCAAGAGCATATCCCCGGAGTCCGGATGCGGTGGTGGTCATAGCGGTCCCTCTGGCGGGAGCGGGATCACCGCGATCTCACGAGGTGGACGAAGGCGGACAGACCGGGGGGATACGGCAGACCATGCATGCATGCGGATCGCCCGGAACTCTTCGCCCGCAATCCGACTGAACACGGTGGCCGCACGCCAGCGCCCCGCCAAGGCGCTGGAGCGCGCCGCGACCAGAAAACCCTCCGCCCGCAGCAGAATCGGCATCGCCTGCCGAGGGAATCTCGCTTCCCACCCTCGCACCGTATCGCCGGCCGCCTCGGCCGCTTCCAGCGCCGCGTGCGCCTCTGACGATCCGGAAAGCCACCTCTCCGAGCTTGCGACGGGGGCCATTGCCTGCGGGGAGCGAATCACCGCATCAGATGCTCTCACCGGCCGAACGTCCCGCCGGATCGTTCCGCCGGTGAGGGAGTACACCGGACATGTACTGCCCGGAGGCCGCGACGGTCTTGGATGATCCGCTTGATTGTTCCGCGCATCTCGCGCTCCTCTCGGCGAGATCCCGCACCACCATCCCTCAGCCCGCTGGCTCTTCTTTCGAACTGTGGGACCCCCCTCGGTGGCGCGGGCCGCCCACTCCAGGGCCAATTCAGCGAACAGGCTCGCCGATCCCCAGTGCCGCGATTCCCATTGACGTCTCCCAGCCTCCAGGTACCGCCGGGCAAGGGCCTCGGCCTCCTGGCGGCTCGGCCCGCCCTCCGGGGGAATGACCAGGTTCCTCAATGCGCTCTGGGCCCGGCGGAGGAGCGTAGCGGCGCGGCCGCGTGGGCTGACCGGCGGAACCTCGACGGCTTCCCCCGATGGCTCTGCAAGATCGAGCCTCTCCTGAAGGTCGGGGAACAGGCGGGAGAATACAGACACCTCTGCTTCACCATGCCGCCTCGTCATGACGGATCGGGCTGATCTGGCGGCGAAGGGGGCATCCCCGCACCCTGGGTGGCCCGCCCCGCGCACTCCACGGCCAGGCGAGCGAACACTTGCGCCTCGTCCCAATCCTGAAGGAGGAAGCGTCGGCGGGCGATCCCGTTCAACCTCTGATGAACCGGCGGGGCCGGAAGGGGTCAATGCGTGTTCGGTCCGCTGCCCGCCGATCCCAGGGCCACATCCTCGGCCTTCGAGGCGAGAAGCATGGCTCCTTGCCAATCCTCCCGGGCCAGCTTCCACCGGGCAGCGGCAAGGTACAGGCTTGCCCGCCGGAGGCGCTGCCAGCCCTGAGGTTGCGAAGCCCGCCGGGTGCCCCTTTGTCGCTCCAACGCGACCTCGGCCTTACGGATGACCCAGCGGGCACCGGCACTCAGGCGATCCTGCTCCGGTGTCGCGAGTGCCAGCGCCCGGCGGGGTCCCTCACTCCTGGACAACGTGCCCTCGCCGGTTGAACCTCCAGGCGCTCTCATCATGGCCGAGGACGAACGGGCGCTCCTTGCCGTAACTGACCGTGCGGAGCCGAGTTGGCTGGATCCCCGCAGCCACGAGGAAGTCCCGCACCGCTTTGGCCCGCCGCTCACCGAGCCCGAGGTTGTACTCGGCGGTGCCGCGCTCGTCGCAATGGCCTTCCACGACAATCTTTGCCGTAGGATTTGCCTTGAGCCAGGCAACGTCCGCGGCAAGCGCCGTCTTCTGGTCATCCCGGACGGTGGCCTTGTCAAAGTCGAAGAAGACGTCCTTCAAGGGGGACTCGCCCGCGGCGCGCGGCGAGCCCGTGGCTGCGCCCTCCGATTTAGGTACAGCCGCCGCTTCCCGGGGGGCCGCCGGCCGGCTGACCGGTGTCTCGGCGGCCTTCGCGCCTGGCGCTCCCGGCGTCGGTACTACAGCCGCCGCCTGCGGACCCACGGCTGCCGGGCCTGCCTGTCCCACCTCGGGTTTCTTGGGGCAGCCGGCCAAGAACACCATTGAGAGTAGAAGGACCGCTGGGCCCAAGGTTCGACGAATAACCTGGTGGGGGGTTCGCCGTTTGTTTGTCCCAATTCCCGCGCACTCTCGCATCTCTCATACCCTCCTCATGGGACGAAGCGCTCTGGGGGAAAACGGTCTGCCTGCTTTCTTGACCATTCACGTCTGAGGTAGAGCACCGGTGTTGCGAGGAACCGCCCGCGGCAGGCCTCCGAGCAGAAGAAGAACCGCTCGGGCCCGAAGGCGACCGTGGGCGTCCCTGGCCCTGCCTCCAGCCATCTCCCGCAGACGAGATCATGCTCGACATCGGTGACGTGCATCGGCTCACGAGGCGGAGGGGCGGATCCCCTCCCGCAACCGCTTGGCTTCCCGGCCGGTGAGCTCCGCCTCCTGGGAAAAGGCTTCTCGCAGGTAACACTGCGGGCAAAGGATCTGGCCGAGGTCGAACGACACATGTACGTCCCACTCGGAGGCAAAGGCATCCGTCCTGCGGCATCGGTCGCAACTCATTCGAAAGCCCTTCAACTCACTGGATGACATTGCCAGGCCCATCGTCTCTTCCGGCGCGCTCAGCCGCTCCATTACTTCTTCGCAGGGGCCGGCTTCTTCGTCGCCGCCTCGAGCTGCGCCCTCAGATCCTGGTTCTCCTTGGTGAGGCCTTCCGCTTGCTGCTTGAGCCCGCTGTTCTCCTGCTGCAGCCGGTCCACCTCTCTAGCGAGGGCTACCACCTTCTCGCGCTGATCCTGCGACTCACAGACTGACACCCCCGCCATGCCGAAGACGGCGATGATGAGAGCCCGAGAGACCCGGCGAATCCGGTGCATTTTTCCTTACCGCTGCGCTCCGGGCCGGAGTGCGGCCCAATGACGCAAGCGGGATAACCCCCAGCGACACCCCGAGAGCCTGCGACGGGCGGCGTCCGAACGGTTCATCGGCGTGGGGACCCGTTGTCCGGCACCGCCTCTTGAGGCTCCCAGTCCCTGAAGGCTAGTTCCAACAGACAATGGTCGCACGAGACCCAGTCGAGGTAGTATTGCAGGACAGACCCCCCTAATCGCAGCCACGCGGCTCGTCGGAGCATCGTCAGGGCGTCGGGGAGCCGTCCCAGATTCACCAGAGCCCTCGCTTCCATGGATGTTGTCGAGGCCTGTTCCTGAAGCACAGCCATCCCGCGTTTCAATTCGTCAATCGCGGATCCGGGGTCCCCGTCCTGGCTGAGCAGGATCCCCAGCGCCCCTCGGGCCACGAAGTCCAGGGGGTTCAGTCGAAGCGCCTCCCGGAGGGCCACGCACGCTTCCTCAGCCCGGCCCTGACGTGCGTGGCACAGCCCGAGCAGCCGGTGTACTTCAGGGCGGGTTGGATCCCGGCTCTGTGCCGTCGTCAGCTCGCGCAACGCGCTGGTGAAAGCGCCCCGCCGGAAGTGTGCGCGACCCTCTACCAAGTGTGGCTCAAAGCCAGGATCAGCTTGGCGGCCCTTGGGGTGTTGCCTTCGGGATAGGGGCACGATTGGGAGCTCCCTTTTCCTTTCTGTGGAACAGTAAATCGACCGCTTGGTTGCTCACCTGCCAATGGCGCCCGAGTTCCAGTCGTGGCTGGCTAGGGCCCCGCGCCCCCTGCAACGGAGCCGAGGGTGGTCATCACGGTAAGATGCGGCAGACGGCTCTGCACTGCTGCCGTAACCCCAAA
>JACQVO010000156.1 GCA_016209725.1 Candidatus Methylomirabilota bacterium
ACGCCGCCCGCAGGCTGTGGTATGAAGATGGCCGTCGATGATTCGCCGCAGTTCGTCGGCAGGTGGCAAGCGGGCGCTTAGCTCAGCCGGTTAGAGCGCCGTCTTCACACGGCGGAGGTCGCTGGTTCGATCCCAGCAGCGCCCACCAGGAGTCTGCGAGGGGTTGGCCGAAGGCGGACAGCCCCTCTTTCTTTCTCTGTAGGTCCCAAAGTCAGCGCACATGGGCAGGGGAGGGGGTCAGGGGTGGCGCCGCCAGGGTTTTGGCGGGGGGTTCGGCGCGCATACAATCGGGTGAATGCCTTCCTGGAGCAATTCTACCATCTCGGCCCTTCAGCCCATGGGGCTCAGGGAGTCGTCCAGGAGTTTCTTGACGGTCCGCCGGACGGGGTCCGACTCGCGTGGACACAGGGGCGGCACGGCCCCGCCTGCGTGGCGCACGACAGGCGCGGGACGTACCGGATCGACCTTGCCCGGCGGGAAGGCGATTGGGCGGCTCAGGCCTGCTCCTGCCTGGGATTCCAGGAGTTCCGGCGAGAGTGTCGCCACCTCCGGGCCGCCCGCGAGGCCCTCGCGTCCGGGGCTGGCGAGCGGCTGCCCCAGAGGGGGTAACACGAATCTACGTCTCGGGAAGCGTCCGCACGACCGACGCTGCGTCACACGCCCTGCCCCGCGCCGTCCAGGGTTATGAGACTTGCTGACCCAGCCGAAACGATAGGGGAGAAACTGCATGATCGGAATGAGCGCAGCCGGCTGCGAAGGGGCTCGGGGAAAAAAACGGTGGTGGCACGGCCTCGCCGGGGTCGTGGTGAGCGGTGTTCTCCTGCTGGATGTCCTCGGCGGCCTCGTCCTCGCCGCTGGCACGGGGGCGCGATCAGGGGAGGCCGCGTCGCCTGCCGCTCCGGCCTGGATCACGATCAATGCCGCCACTGGGGATATCCTGGCCAGTCAGGAACCGGACCGCCCTGGCGCCCCCGCTTCCATGACGAAGATGATGCTGGCCCTCCTGGTGATGGAGGCCGTCAAGGACGGCCAGTTGAAACTTTCGGATCCGGTGCACACCTCGAAGCCGGCAAGCAAGATGGGTGGCTCCCAGGTGTATCTCAAGGAGGGGGAGACATTCCCCGTGGAGGACATGATGGCGGCGCTGCTCATCGGCTCCGCCAACGACGCCGCGGCGGCACTGGCCGAGCGATTGGCCGGCAGCGTGGAGGCGGCGGTGCGACGGATGAACGAGCGGGCGGCTAGCCTCAAACTGCCCCAGACACGCTTCGGATCGGTCCACGGCCTTCCGCCCGGGCCGGGGCAGGAGGGGGATGTGACCACGCCACGCGACATGGCCCGCCTCTCCCAAGAATTGTTGAAATTCCCTGACGCCCTCCGATGGACATCCACCCTGGAAGCTCCCTTCCGCCAGGGGACCTTCACTCTGCGCAACAGCAATCACCTGATTGACCGCTTCCCAGGTGCGGATGGGCTGAAGACGGGTCATTTCCTGCAGGCCGGGTACAATCTTGCCGCCACCGCCTCGCGCGGCAAGCTGCGCCTCGTCACGGTCGTGATGGGCGCGCCCACGAACCGGGCGCGCTTCGCCGAGGCTGCGCGGCTGCTCGAGGAGGGATTCGCCCGGTTCGTCGAGGTGATCGCGGCGAAGGCCGGCGAGCCGCTGGGGACGGAGATCCACCTTCCCAGGGCAAACGGCTCCTTTCGCCCTGTCGCGACCAGGGACCTGCGCGTTCTCGTGAAGCGGGAGGAACGGGAGGCCTTGCGGACTGCCGTGGAGGTCCAAGCCGGCCTGCGGGCACCCGTGGGCAAGGGCCAGCAGGTCGGCATCCTGGTTGCTCGGCTAGGGGATCGGGAGGTCGCCCGCCTCCCGGTGGTGACGCCGGCGGATGTTCCACGGGCCTTCTTCTGGTGGCTCACGCCCTGGCGGTGAGGGGAGGGTGGACAAACGAGAAGTCCTGCCAGCCCCTCGTCATATGCATGCCGGGAACAGGGTGAGGCCCTGTCAAGCCATCTCTTGAGCTTTGCATAGCCGATGGAAACCCTCGGCCGTTCATTCCCAAAGAGGCGGTCCTGACCCGGGAGGGCCAGACCTTCGTGTACCTTGCCGGCGGCTTGAAAGCCGTCGGCCGGCCCGTGCGGATCGGAGCCGAGGTGGATGGCAAGGTCGAGGTCCTGGAGGGTCTCCGGGGGGACGAGGCAGTCGTCGTCCGCAGGGTGGAGGCCCTCCGCGACGGACAGCGCCTTCGATTCAAGCGCTGATCAAGCGCTGAGTCCCGCGCGCTCGGATGAGGGATCGCCGACACTCGTTGAGGTCCAGCATCTCTTCAAGGTGTTCCGGCGCGACTCCACGGGGGTCGTTGCCCTTTCCAGACGCTGAACCTGATTCCCGTCCTGACGGCGCTGGAGAACGTCGAGCTCCCTCTCCTGCTGACCGACCTCAGCCGGGCCGAGCGCCGGGCCCATGCCGAGACGGCCCTGGCTCTGGTGGGGTTGGCCGACCGGATGCAGCACCTGCCGCGGCAACTGTCCGGGGGTCAGGAACGGCGCGTCGCCATCGCCCGCGCCCTGGTGACCGACCCGGCCCTCTTGCTCGCCGATGAACCAACCGGCGATCTCGAGGCCAAGTCCGCGCATGAAATCCTCACCATCATGAGTCGCCTGAACCGGGACTACGGCAAGACGGTCATCACGGTCACCCACGATCCGAAAGCGGCCGCGGTGGCATCCGTGGTGCGACATCTGGACAAGGGCCTCCTCTTGCCGCTGTAGGGCACCCCGGTCCGCATCGCCGCATCCTCGCCGCACCTCGCGCGCGGCTTTCCCCTCTCAGCCATCATGAACCCGAGAGATCCTGTCCGGTTCGGCCCCTCCCCCCCGCCCTCAAGTTGGCTGTCGAATCGTCTGGCCTCCGTACAAAGTGCCATCCGTCCTTGCATTTCTCCCGCGCCTGCCTAGATTCCTGGAGAGAGGGGGGTAGCGGGAAGGAGGAAGCGATGACTCGGCGGACGGTGCTTCGCGGAGCGGCGGCCATGGCGAGCCTGGCTTCGATGAAAGCGCGGCACGGGAGGATCGCGATGGCGCATGACACATCCGGGGGCCCTTCAAAAGAACGATGTGGCATCCGCCTCCCAAGGCCGAGCCTGAAGGGAAGCATCACCTTGGAAGAAGCGATCGCCCGCCGCCGCTCCGTCCGGGATTTCACCGATCGCCCGTTGAGCCTGGAAGAGGTTGGACAGCTCCTCTGGGCTGCGGAGGGCATCACCGGGCACGCCTCCTACCTGCGGGCGCATCCGTCGGCCGGCGGGCTGCATCCCCTGGAGGTCTACCTGCTCGACCCCGACGGGATCTTCCATTACGAGCCGGGAGGGCACCTGCTGCGCCCGGTGCGCGGAGACGACCAGAGGGGCGACTTGGCGAAGGCCGCTCATCGGCAGTGGTTCATCGCGGATGCGGCGTGCGTCATTGCCATTGCGGCCGTCTTTGGCCGGACCACGCGCAAGTACGGGGACCGGGGTCGGATGCGGTACGTCCCCATGGACGCGGCCCACGCGGCCCAGAACGTCTTGCTGCAGGCGGTGGCGCTGGGGCTGGGGGCCGTGCCCGTCGGCGCCTTCGATGACGAGGCGGTGCGACTGGTCCTCGGGATCCCCGCAGCCGAGGTGCCGCTCTATCTGATTCCCATCGGCCGGCCCCGTGGGCAATCCTGAATGGCGGGCGGACGATTCACCCGGCCGGCGCTCCTCCAGAAGCGGGAGGGGCGCCGGGTGGTCTGCCTCACCTGCGAGCGGCGGTGTTCCCTCGTGGAAGGGGGGACGGGCTGGTGCCGGACGCGGCGGAACATCGGCGGGGTTTTGCACACCCTCATCTACGGGGCCGTCTCGTCGGTCTCGGCCAATCCCATCGAGAAGAAGCCCCTCTATCATTTCCACCCGGGGACGGCCGCCCTCACGGCGGGCAGTTGGGGCTGTAACTTCGGCTGCCCCTGGTGCCAGAACTGGGAGATCAGCAAAGCGCCGCCACCGGCCTGGGGTCCCTTCACCTCGCCGGCAGCCTTCGTGGAGGAGGCCTGCCGCCTCGGCTGTCAGGGGACCTCCATCAGCTTCAACGAGCCCACCCTTTCGCTGGAGTGGTCCCTGGAGGTATTCCGCCTGGCCCGCGCCCGGGGACTCTACAACACCTTTGTCACCAACGGCTACATGACCCCCGAGGCCCTGCGCCTTCTCGTCGAGGCGGGCCTGGATGGGATGAACGTGGATGTGAAGGGCGAGCCGGAGGCGGTCCGCCGCCGGTGCAAAGGGATTGATGTCGAGCGGGTGTGGAAGACCTGCCGCCTCGCCCGTGAGATAGGGGTGCACCTGGAAGTGACCACGCTGGGGGTTCCCGGGATCAATGACCAGGAGAGATCACTTCAGGCGATCGTCGCGCGCATCGTCCGCGAGTTGGGCTCCGACGCGCCGTGGCACGTGAGCGCCTACTTCCCGGCGTACCGGTTTTTTGCAAGGCCTACGCCCCTGGCAACATTGGAGCGGGCACGAGAGATCGGGCGGAGGGCCGGCCTCCGGTATATCTATCTCGGCAACGTGCCGGGCCATCCATCGGCCCACACCCTCTGCCCGAATTGTGGTATGCTGCTGATCGAGCGGTGGGGGTTGGCCGTCATTCAAAATCGCCTGCGGGACGGATGCTGCCCCGAATGCGGCAGCGGAATCGCGGGGGTGTGGGGGCGGGCAGGGATGCCACGGCACGGGACGTCGCGGAGGAGGGTGGGGTGAGCGGAGTGAAGTGGCCGGGCACGCCGGGATCAGCGTTGATTCAGTGGGGCGACAAGAAGGGTTGTCGAGGGACCTGCACGGGGTTTGCATGGCTGTGGCTACTGGCGCTCGTGGCAGGCGGCTGCTCGAGCGTGACCCCGATGGTCCCCGTGCGGCCCGTCGAGTCCTATGCGTTTCGTGAGACGCAGGCAAGGGTGCGCGTCGCGCTGGACCCGTTCTTTACGGTGGAACGGACCCGCGCGGCGTTTACCGGGGGCGAGGAGTTTCCCGGGAAGGGCCTGCTGCCCGTCCAGGTGGTCATCGAGAACGGCAGTCCCGAGGAGATTCAGGTGGGCCCGAGGGATTTCCGTCTGGTCCGCCAGGACGGGAAGGCGGAAGGGGCGCTCCCGCCCTATGACGCCTTCGCTATGGTTAAGTTATCCATTGGCTGGTGG
>JACQVO010000157.1 GCA_016209725.1 Candidatus Methylomirabilota bacterium
CAGCCTGCCCGAGCACGCCGTCCCCTGCTCCCGCCTGCCCGGCGGGAAGCCAAGGTGAGGACGGGGTCCAGTGACTCGTTCAGAACTGGAACCATGCGGGGAGCTCGATGCAGTGGCCGAGTGAGCTTCGAGGCGGAAAGCCGTCACACGCCTCGGGCGATGGCCGCAGCATAGGTGAAGGCGTGGAAATACTTCCGCCACGACTCATCGCATGAGCCGTAAACGTTGTCGAACCAGAAGTAGTCGGCCAGGACCTCCCGCAGTCGGGTCAGCTCCTTCAAGCGCGACCGGTGCTTCTCGTCGGCGATGGTGAGGTCCAAGAGCTCCAGCGCCCGCTCGAAGGCCCGTCGCCCATACTCGGCGTTCCCCTTTCCCCTCCACCGAATGGCGCGCTCGATTTCGCTTCCGACGTTGGCAAGCTGCTCCACGAGGGACAGCTTGAACCACCTCCCCGACGCCAACTCTTGATGCCCTACAGTCATCGGGTCACCAGTCGCGAGACGATCTCCACATCCGCGTGAAGCTCTCCGTCAATGGACATGATCCCCTTCTCGACATCCACGACGGCCTTCACCATGTCGCCGAACTTGCTTCCGGCCATCTCCCGCAGCCTGGCGAGGGTGATCGCCTGAGTGATAATCTCCATGCCGGTTCCTCTGGAAAGGCGAGGGGACGTTGTTCGGATAGTTCGGATTCGCTACGCCGGCCTGCGACCATCAGCCCACAAGCGACGCCTTGCCAAGGGCCTCGCCGGCCTGCCGGTATTCCTCCCGGGGCGGGGCGAAGATGTCGAGCACGACACAGCGCTGGCCAAGCGTGCGCCCCCCGTGCGGCACGTCGGGCGGCGTCTGCCAGAAATCGGCCGGCCCTGACATGATGCTCCACGCCGTCCTGGATGCGAATCCACTCCCCCTCCAGGCACACACCCCACTGCTCATTTGGATGGGAATGGATCGGCGACGTTGAGTGCGGCTCTATCCTCACTACCGAGAGCATCACGTGTACTCCCGGGAAGATGCGTGCCACCATCCCCGGGGCAAGCTGTCGCAGGATCCCGCCCTCCCGCAGGTTGTGGATCCACGGGCTTTCATTCATTCTTGTTCCTCTCGCCATGGACCTGCCAGTCTTCAACTCGGCACCCCATCTGTTGATAGGTGCCCGTCGGTGTCGCACACAGATGGTATTACCCTCCTTCGCGGCCCTCGGCGGCCGGCTGCCTCGAGGAATGCGCCCCTTACCCCACGTCGAGACTGACCCTTATCGCAGCGTCAACCCTGCTCATCACCTCGGAGGAAAGGGCTCCGACTTTCCTTCGAAGGCGGGACCTGTCGAGGGTCAAGAGTTGAGCGAAATTGATCATTGACGGCGAGGCGATGGCAAGGTCATTTCATCGCGTCCCATCCGGCTGCCAGGTTACGCTCAGCGGTAGCCCGGTCCTCCTTGGCCATGGCTTGGTTGCCCTCTTTCAGTTCTTGCTCCAGGCGGCTACGTCGCCAGTGCTGAAGTGCTTCTTCCACGAGCTTGCTTCTGGATTTCTGCCCTCGGCGGCCGACTCCTTCGAGTTCTCGAACGAGAGCCTCATCTATGCTGACCGTTATCTTCACTTTGGATGCCATTTCTTCCTCCCGTGTGATCATACCGAATGTACGAGAGTATTACCCGAACCTGGGAAGACATGCAAGGAATCGTCCCCGTCCGAAGTCTGCGCGGCCCGGCGGACTCCGCTGAGACCCCGTGTCCCCCCAGCGTGCAATTCTCCCTGTCCTGAATCCCACGCATTCCGCGAAAAACGATTGCGGCCCGGTCCCACGCGGCTCTATCGTGAAGGCGCTCGGCGACAGATACCCTCGTTCATCTCCTGGAGCCAGGGCGGCACTTCCCGACGGCTCGTACCCGGGCAGCGGGGCCTCCCGATACGGGACTCGAGGGGGGATTGGCCGATTCACCAGAAAGGAGAGGCGTTATGGCATTCGAGTTTGGACCAAGACGCGGGACGTACTTGGATGTGGTCGAAATCCTGAAAACGGAAAAGCCTCCGCTGTCACCTGAAGAAATCGGCCACTTCGAGAGCCTGGACCTCATCTATCGCTCCCTGTGCGCCCTCCTGTACAACTACGTCCCCATGTCGGGACACCCGGGAGGGTCCATCTCGTCCGGGCGGTTCGTGGCGGGCCTCCTGTTCGACGCACTCAGCTACGACCTCGCCAAGCCCGACCGGGAGGACGCGGATATCATCTCGTATGCCGCCGGCCACAAGGCCATGGGCCTCTACTCGATGTGGGCCATCCGGGACGAGGTCGCGCGCCTTGCCGCACCCCACTTGCTTCCGACTGACGTAAAGTTCCGGCTCCGCCTGGAGGACCTGCTGGGCTTCCGGCGCAACCCGATCACCAGAACCCCGCTGTTCACGAAGTTCGGGGCCAAGGCACTGGACGGCCACCCGACCCCGACAACGCCCTTCATCCGGCTCTCGACCGGGGCTTCCGGCGTGGGCGTCGCGAGTTCCCTCGGGCTGGCCTTCGGGGCGAAGGATTACTTCGGCACGGCCGCCCCCCGCGTGCACATCGTCGAGGGCGAGGGGGGTCTCACACCCGGCCGTGTGGCGGAGGTCCTGGCCGGCGCGGGCACCGCTTCCCTTGGAAACGCGATCCTCCACCTGGACTGGAACCAGGCCTCCATTGATACGAACCGCGTGTGCCGCGAGGATGGGCAACCCGGCGACTACGTCCAGTGGAGCCCCATGGAGTTGTTCCACCTCCACGACTGGAACGTGGTCTTTGTCCCGGACGGAAAGGATTTCCAGCAGATCTTTGCTGCGCAACGGGGCGCCGCAGCAATCACCAACGGCCAGCCCACCGCGGTCGTCTACCGCACGTTGAAGGGCTGGCAATATGGCATCGAGGGGAAGGCCGCGCACGGGGCCGGCCACAAGCTTTGCTCGGACGGCTTCTGCAAGGCCCTCGGTGACCTGACGGGCCAGGCGGACATGATGGTGCCGACGTGTGAGGCCGGGAAACAGCGGTGCCAGATGGGCCCGGGCGGCGCGGCCATCATGGAGGAGTGCTTCTGGGAATCGCTCCAGATCGTGCGCAAGGTCATCCAGGACAACCGCCCGACCGTCGAGGCGTTTGCCGCACGGCTGGCCGCCGCCCGCGACCGCCTCAACCGCCTCAACCGGCGCCCCCGCTCCGGCGCGCCGCGGGTCGAGGCGATCTACGAGCTGGCCGCCATGGGTCCCAGCACTCCCGAAGAACTCAGGCTCAAGCCTGGAACGGTCACAACTCTCCGTGCCGAACTGGGACGGGCGCTCCAGCATTACAACAAGGTATCCGGAGGGGCAATCTTGGCCGGCGCTGCCGACCTTCTTGGCTCGACGAGCGTGAACATCATAGGCGCAGGGTTTGGCGACGGGTACTGGAACGCCGTCAGGAATCCGGGCGCGCGACTCATATCCATCGGCGGCATATGCGAAGACGGGATGACGGGCGTCCTATCCGGCCTGGCCACGTTCGGCCACCACATCGGGGCCGGTTCCTCCTATGGCGCCTTCATCGCAGCACTCGGTCACATCGCATCGCGGCTCCACGCCATCGGGGCCCAGGCCAAGCACTCGGTCACGGGCCAGGCGTACCGGCCAATGTTCGTCATCTGCGCCCACGCCGGCTTGAAGACCGGCGAGGACGGGCCGACCCATGCCGATCCCCAGCCGCTCCAGCTGCTCCAGGAGAACTTTCCAAAGGGCACGGCCATCACCTTGACGCCGTGGGATCCCCGGGAGATCTGGCCGCTGGTGGCCGCCGCGCTGGCAAAGCGGTCCGCCATCATCGCCCCCTTCGTGACGCGGCCCAACGAGAAAGTCCTCGACCGTGCACAGTTGGGTCTTGCCCCGGCGGAGGAAGCCGTAAACGGCGTCTACCTGCTGCGGAAGCCTCGCGGGAAGGGGGAAGGGACGCTCGTCTTGCAGGAGAGCGCGGCCACGTACGCTTTCATCGAAGAGGCGCTACCGCTGCTCGACAAGGACGGGATCGATCTCTGGATCTACTACGTTTCCAGTGCCGAGTTGTTCGATCTTCTGTCTGCGGCGAAGCAGGGCAGGCTCTTCCCGGAGGAGCGCGGCCGGGAGGCGATGGGCATCACCGGCTTCACCTTGCCGACGATGTTCCGCTGGGTGAAGTCCGATCTCGGCCGGGCCATGACCCTCCACCCATTCCGGAAGGGGCACTTCCTGGGGAGCGGTCAGGGCGAGATCGTGCTGGCCGAGGCCGGCCTGGATGGCCGGAGCCAGTACAAAGCCATCAAGAAGTACGTGGAGGCGCTCCGGCGCCAGGGGAAGGGACCGGCGACCGTGGTTCCTGCTGGAACCCTGAAGGTGGCCGGCCGGAAGCCCAAATCAAAGGCGCGCAAGCGAAGCTAGCTGAGGCCGGGCTCTGGCGCTCTTCGCCCGATCTCATGGCGGGAGGGGTCACCGGATCCCTCCCGCGCATCCTTTCCTCGCTTTGTCACGACTACCGGCATCCCCTCACCTGCGATCTCCAGTGGCTAGTCCAATAGTGTTCACTTCGGCCGTCAGTCCCGCGAAAATTCCCCCTCGCCCCCCCTTGGAA
>JACQVO010000160.1 GCA_016209725.1 Candidatus Methylomirabilota bacterium
GAAAGTCCCTTGACACCGGGCAGCCTCCCTGAAATGCTGATGAATACGGGCCGGTCAGGCTCCGGAGAGGGGGTGACGTCATGGAGAGGCTTCTGTTCAAGGATCGGGTCGCTTTGGTGACGGGGGGAACCAAGGGCATTGGCAAGGCCATCTGCCTGCATCTGGCGTTGCACGGGTGCCGGGTCGCCTGCGGGTATGGCCGCGACCAGAAGGCTGCCGAAGCCTACGAGCAGGAGTTTCTCCAAAAGGGCTACCAGGGAAAGGTATACCAGTGCGACGTGACGGAGCCCGACCAGATCGTCGCCATGGTAGGGCAGATGGTGCGGGATTTCGGGAGGATCGACATCCTGGTGAACAACGCCGGCATCACCAGCGATAAGACCGTCCTGAAGATGGAGGCCGGGGACTGGCAGAAGGTCCTCCGGACCAACCTGTCCAGTTGCTTCTACCTCTCCAAAGCGGTCCTGCCCCACATGCTCAAAGCGAAGTTTGGGCGGATCATCAACATCAGCTCGGTCATCGGCCTCTCCGGCAACATCGGCCAGGCGAACTACGCCTCCGCCAAGGCGGGGCTGTTCGGGTTCACCAAGACCCTGGCCCTAGAAACGGCCCGGAAGGGCATCACCGTCAACGCAGTCGCCCCCGGCTTCGTGCGCACGGAGATGACGGAGAAGATCTCGCCCGAGATCATCGAGAGGATCCTCGACCAGATCCCCATGCGCCGCTTCGCCGAGCCCCACGAGATCTCCCGGGTCGTGGTGTTCCTGGCGCAGGAGGAATCGTCCTACATCACCGGCCAGATCTACGGAATCAACGGAGGGCTATACATGTGATGGACCCGACAGCGAACCAGTCCGGGAGCCCGCGCGACCCGCTGGAGCTCCTGAACTCCGTCAAGAATCGGTTCACCCCCGCGGATCGCGAGGCGAAGATCGAGAGCCTCCGATCCCTTCGGGGCCGGGAGATCCGCGACGTCCCCTCACTGATCCGGCTCCATGAGAGCCTCTGCTTCCTGCGGGCCTATCCGGACGCCCCGGATGTCCTCCGGCTGGTCGAGGAGGCCCTCGGGGGATTTGCCGCCCGCGTGGATCTCCTCAAGTCGAGCGGCCGCCCCTCGGAGCTCAAGAAGCTGCGGGACACCGGGATTGTCCATACGACCGTATACTATCCCTTCCCCCACGTGATCGCAAAATGGCTGGTCGCACACTTTCCCGGAGATGTGGAGTTGGATTGGGAAGACGATGCGGGGATAGATCGGATCCGCGCCATGCTGCCCTTCGCCGTGGCCTATGCCGAAAACGACGCCTTGGACGACGAGGGGATCTCCTGGCGCGACTGGGTGACGGCGGCGAAGGGAAAGCGGGAGGTCAGCGATCTCCTGTGGCTGCTGGAGAGGCTCGACCGTGCGACACTGCCTCCGGAGGTTCTCCGCACCATGTACGACGGCGCGGAACTGCTCCTCGGGTGGGAGCTGCGGGATCCGGCCGCCTCTCGAACCCTGGCGAAATTTCCCACGGGCCGGATCTTCTACCACAGGGGTCCGCTGCTCCGGGGCCAGATGGATTTCTGGGGAGCGGTCCAGAAGCCTCTCCCGGCGCTGAGGCCGGATCCACCTCAGACGGCCGAGGCGCTGATCCATCTCTTCCGGGCGGCCCTCTCAGCCAGAAGCCGTGAGCTGCATCCGCTCCTGCATGCCAACCCGCAGGATGTGCTCGTGGCGGACGTGGGGAGGGGGCTCCGGATCGTCCTCGTCGGCGTCCTCCCCGAGTTTCGACTTCCCCTGGAGGGGTACTATTGCTTCCTGGTGCTCAAGAACGGCGTGCCCGTCAGCTACGGCGGCGGCGGGCCCCTACTCGACCGCCTGGAGATCGCCGGCAACATCTTCGAGTCGTTCCGCCAGGGGGAGTCGGTCTACATCTTCAGCCAGGTCTTCCGCGTGTTCCATCATCTGTGCGGCTCCCAGGTCTTCCTGGTGCCGCGGTACCAGGTGGGCTACGAGAACGAGGAGGCCCTTCAGTCGGGGGCCTTCTGGTTCTATCACAAGCTGGGCTTCCGCCCCGAGGATCCCGACGTCCTCAAGCTCTCGGAAGAGGAGCAAGACAAGATCAAGGCCGATCCCACGTACCGATCCTCCCGGGCGACCCTGGAGCGGCTGGCCCAGAGCGATCTGTCCTTCGGCCTGGCGCCCGGGGGCCGGCTGGCCGGCCAAGTCCTCCAGCCGGGGAGACTCGGCCTCCTCGTCACACAGCGCATGGAGCAGCGGTTCAGCGGAGACCGCTCGACCGCCACCCGGACGCTAACCCGCAACGTCGTCCGCATCCTGGGCATCCCCGGTTGGGAGGGATGGCCCACGGCAGAGCGCTCGGCTCTGGAGCGCCTGGCCCCCCTCCTCGTCTTGATACCCGATCTCAACCGCTGGAGGGCGGCCGAGAAGCGCGCGCTCCTCCGGATCATCCAGGCCAAGGGAGGGCGGAGGGAATCCGAGTACATCCGCCTGCTGCGGGAGCACCCCCGCCTCGGCCGCTCCCTCTGCGATTTGGCTGCCACGGCCTCCTTGGCAGCTTCCCCATCCCCAACAACATCTGGTTAGGCCGCGAACTCAGCACGCAGGGCACCGTCCTGCCGCAAGGTCTCCGGAGATCCCTTCCGGCCCGGACCGGGCGGTTCACGGGAAATTCCCCATCAGGATCTCCTTTGCTGCCGCCGTTCCTCGCCCGAGAGCCGCGTCCTCACTCGGAAATTCCTCGCGCCCGACCCGCTCCTGACGCGCCGAGTGCGGCTAAGCACCTGAGACGATTCCCTTCACCGCATCCAGAAACCGCTCCATATCTTCCCGGGCTATGGCCCCCATGGTGGAGACGCGGAAGACGCGGCGAGCCAGCCCGCCCTGCCCGGCGTAAATCACAAAGCCCCGCTCCTTGAGCCGATCATGCAAGGTCTCATACTCCATCCCATCCGGCAGGTGATACGCGTTGAGCACCACCGAGGAGGCGCCCTCGGGGAGGAGTGGACGGATGCCCAAGCCTATCAACCCCCGCCGCACCAAAGACGCAAGCGCGGCATAGCAGCGATGGCGAGCCATCCAGCCGCCCTCATCCTGAAATTCTCGCAGGGCCTCCTCCAGGGCATAGAAGGCCGGCACCGCCTGGGTGAAAGGCGTGCCGCCACGGTCCTGCTCTTTGCAGTACGCAGCCAGGTCCAGGTAGAGGGTGCGCGGGCAGCCGACGTCCAGGAGTTGCCGACGCACGATCACGAACGAGGCTCCCGGCACACCGTGCAGGCACTTATTGGCCGTGGCCGCACAGGCACCGAGTCCCCAGCCTTCGAAATCCAACGCCTCGCCGCCAAAGCTGCTCACCGCATCCACGAGGAGCTGAACGCCGTAAGGCCGGCAGCGTGCGGCCAGGGCGGCCAGATCGTTGAGCCGCCCCGTGGTGGTTTCGTGCTGGACCACGGCAAGATGGGTGATGTCGCGATGCTCTTCCAGCAGCCGTTCAAGCCCTGCAAGGTCGAGGCCCTCGCCCCATTCGTGGTGGTGCGCCACGCGTGGGATCCCGTGGATGGCAGCGATCCGCGAAAGCCGTTCCCCATAGACTCCGTTCTCCAGGACCAGCAGCTTGCCCCCCTCCGGCACCAGGCTGCTCAGCATGGCCTCCAGGGCCGCCGTGCCGGAACCGGTGAGCAGCACCGCAGCCCAGGGTCCCGGGTCGAGGCCATAGACCTCGAGGAGCTTGGCGCGGATGCGGGCCTGCAGCTCGGCAAATTCGGCCTCCCGGTGGCAAAGGTCAGGGCGAAGAAGCGCTTTGCGCACGCGCTCGCTCAGAGTCACCGGGCCGGGGTTCAGGAGGATAAGACGGTTCGTCATGCGCCTGATCCGATATGCGCCATCAGACGTCGCAAGACCTCCTCCGGCGAGAGATTGGGCCGGGGGAGGTGCTCCGGCGTCCCCGGCCGGATCTTGAGGTGCCCAAACTTCGGTCCGGGGGAGTCCTCTGCAAACAGGGCGTCCAGCAGGCCGAGGTCATCGCCCTCCATGACCATCGGGTATCCACAGGCTTCCGCAATGCCGGCAAAGGAGAGCCAGCGAGAAACAGTCGCCTGGGCCCCGGTGGAGTCGTGCACCTCGTTATCGAAGACGAGGTGGATGAGGTTCGAGGGGGCATAGGCGCCAATCGTGGCCAGATTTCCCATCCGCATGAGGCAGGCCCCGTCCCCGTCGAGCACCACGATCCTCAAGTCCGGCCGGGCCAGGGCCAGCCCCAGCCCGAAGGACGAGGCGCAGCCCATGGAGCCCACCAGGTACAGGTGATTGGCCCGATCGCTCAGGGCGAAGAGTTCGCGCCCCAGGTGGCCGGTGGTGGCGACGAGCACCATGCCCTTTTCCGGGGTAAGCGCCACGACGCGCTTCAGGGCCTCCATCCGCGATGGACAGCTTGCGTCGCGAAAGAACGTTCGACGGGAAGCCACGAGGCGCGCCCGTCCCTCCAGGATGCCCTTCCTCAGCGGGCAGGGGGCCAGCGTGTCCTTCCGCATGAGGAGGGCGTAGGGGCGGCGCTTCCGGGCGAGATGTGCCTCGGCGCGCGCCAGCACCGGTTCAAGCTCGCGGGGATCCCTCGGGAAGACCTCCCAGGGCAGTTCCATGGTCTCGAAAAGCCGGGGCGTGATCCGCCCCATGAGTTGGTGCTGGGGTTCGTCCGTGACCCCGGGCTCGCCGCGCCAGGTGCAGATGACGAGGAGCGGAATGTGGAAGACGTAGGTGAGCGAGGTGAGAGGATTCACCGCGTTGCCCAGCCCCGAATTCTGCATCATGACGCAGGCCCGCCGTCCCCCCACGGCGGCCCCGGCGGCGGTGGCCAGGGCGTCGCCCTCGTTGGCGGAGGCGATGTAAGTGAGCCTCTCGTCATTATTGATGAGGTGGTTGATCAGAGGGGTGAGAAAGGAGCAGGGGACACCCGCATACCATTCGAGGCCGCGGCGGCGGGCTGCTTCCACCAGCTCCCAGGGTTCAATCATGTTCTGCTGTCCCCCGCCAGGCCAAGCTAGCCTGCGCCCTGGGCAAAGTGCCCCGCCCGGTCCACGTCCTCCAAGGCGTTCACATCCAACCAGTGCCCATGGATATACAGTACTCGAATGCGCCTGCCCCGGGCGATGAGATGATTGAGGAGGTCGGGCACGCCCAAACGGGGGAAGTCCGCCCGGGGCTTCAGCTCCCCCAGGGCCTCGGAAAGCCACTGCCGCCCCTCCCCCCGCACACGGAGCAGTCCGATCCAGCGCCCGTGCGGCCGAGCGGAGCTGGCCTCCCCCCACGAGAAAACGCGCAGGAGATGCACGTCCCGCCCGAACAGGGATCGGTCATCGGCGGCAGTGCAGTGGACGTAGTCCGGATTGCCGCTGACAGGGCCGCCGGGAGGGGCGGAATCCACCACCGCCACCAGCTCCCCGGGGC
>JACQVO010000158.1 GCA_016209725.1 Candidatus Methylomirabilota bacterium
AGAAGGTGGAGCGCGACTACATCATGGAGGTCCTCCAGGCCACGCGCTGGAACCGGAAGCGCGCCTCCGAGATCCTCGGCATCAGCACCGTCACCCTCTGGCGCAAGGTCCAAGGCGACCGTCCCGAGCCATAGAATGATCCTTCCCGCCACCCCATCCGGGGAATGAAGACAATGCGCTTGCAGACTCGATTACACCCTCGTATGATCAGGAGGACGGGATCGCATTAACAGGAGGAAATCTCCATGGAACTGGCCCTGCCTCTTGACCAGATGACGACTGCAGAGAAGCTTCGCGCATTGGAGAAGATCTGGGAGAACCTTTGCCGCACGCCTGATGACGTTCCATCTCCATCCTGGCACGCCGGCGTCCTACAGGATCGAGAGAAGCGGGTCCAGGAGGGATCTTCTCAGTTCGTCGACTGGGGCGAGGCAAGACAGAAGATCCGAGACTCTATGAAATGAAGGTTCAGATCAGTTTTACGCCGGCATCCACTCCCTGCATTTCGGCTATAATCGGCTTCTCTCCAAGCGCTTCCCTTTCGCTGTGTACTACCGCGTGGAAAACGGTATCGCCCGGGTTTATGCCGTTCTGGATTGTCGGCGGGATCCGTCTTGGATTCGCGAACGGCTGACATGAACCCCGAGCAAGCCCTCGCAGGCGACATCGCCATAACGCTCCCGTGATGGCGTAGAACGCGCCGATGCGAGCACCAGCCGGCGGGCACCAGACAGCGATCCCATCAGGCCAGGCGATAGTGACCCCACACGTGAACGGTTTGCACAACTTGTCGTACTTGGCAACGTCCCGGATTCCTCCTTAGAAATACATGGGGACGCAGGTTCTCAAGCGTGTTACGCCTTTTGGGGAGCGGTGCGCTTCTGCCCCATCCCGATGGTCCACGTATGCCGGAGCCCACGGATTCCTTCCCCGCCGCTCCGCCGGCTCGCGCGGAATCCTCATTCCTATCTCCCCCGGCCCTCCGCAGCCTCGTCTCGCTCCCGTCTTTTCGCTGGCCATCTCCGATCTCCGTAGGCATCCCTTTGGTCTGCGGTCGCAAAGCCCTTCCCCTGGCCCCAGGATTCGGATAAAATCCCCATAGGCCAGAGGCCACCTGTCTGCGCCTGCCTGTCGCGTGCGCGACGCAGACAGGTGCGGCCTGGCTGCCGTGCTTGCCTGCGCGCCGCGCGCAAGCAGGTCGGCACGGCAGAGCGGCTCAGTTCAACCGGTTTTGCCCGACGGGCCCGCACCCGGGGGTCGCAGGCTTGTTCTGCAAGAGGCCCGCCGGATAAGAGCTTATTCGTTCGGCGACCCGATTTGGAGAGGGTCATCGTAGAGTCGTGACCTTACCGCGGGTGGCGAGTCGAGCGGGCGACCTTATTTCCGGGCGAGGTAGAACGTGTCCAAGCTGCGCTTCAAGATCTCGATGTCGCTCGACGGCTTCGTTGCCGGTCCCAGCCAGAGCGTGGACAACCCCTCGGGATCGGCGGCATGCGTTTGCACCAGTGGGTGTTTCCACTCACGGTCTGGCGAGCGATGCATGGCCTTCAAGGCGGAGAGGTCAACGAAAGCACGCGGGTTGTCGAGGAGTCGCTTGCCAACATCGGAGCCACAGTGATGGGGCGCAACATGTTTGGCGGCCCTCCTGGCCCTTGGGATGCCAAAAAACCGTGGAACGGTTGGTGGGGAGTCAACCCGCCGTTCCATCACCCGGTGTTCGTGCTCACACATCACGCTCGCGAGCCACTCGAACTTGAAGGCGGAACGACCTTCACGTTCGTTACGAACGGCATTGAGGCGGCGCTCGAACAGGCCCGGCGAGCCGGCGGCGGTAAGGATGTATCGCTCGCCGGCGGAGCCAATGCCGCACAGCAATATCTCGCGGCGGGCCTCGTGGACGAGATGGAGATCAACGTCGTGCCGACGCTCCTCGGAAGCGGTGAGCGGCTGTTCGCTGGCGTCGGCGACGATCTGCACGGGTTCGAGCTCGTGCGGACGGTCGTCGCGCCAAAGGTAACGCACCTCAAGTTCGCAAGGCGCTGAAAGGGCAGTGTTGGCGCCAATGGGTGTCGCCGAACAACCGTTCAGCGGCCGGTCGGCTTCGCCGACCGCCGCTGAACCGGAACGTTAGATGACTCAGCTTTAAGGAAGGAGAATACGGATGAATAAGTTGGTAAGCTTCAGTCTCGCGTTCTTGGCTTTGGTGATTAGTTTGCCGTCGATGGCGCAAGATCGCGGTGTCGCAAAGCCCGATTTGCTCGTGAGAGAAATCGTACAAGGCATGCCCAAGGGCGAGAGGCAGGAGGTGCGCGTCCTCACGGCAACCCTCAAGCCGGGCGACAAGACTCCGTTCCATACACACCGTTTCCCCGTAAGCGTCTACATCCTGGAAGGCGCATTTACATTGGAGATGGAGGGGCGCGCGCCAGTCACGGTGAAGGCCGGTCAAGCGATGGTGGAACCGCCCCAAGTGAAAATGACCGGCTACAACCGCAGCAGCACCGAGCCGTTGCGGGTAGTGATCTTTTCCGTGAGCGATCCAGACACACCGTTCCTGGACCCCATCCACTAACCAGAACCTTGCTGAGCGTTCGGGTGGCGAGCGATGAGGTTGATCATCTAACTGCGCGGTGCAGCAGACCGGCGCTCACACTGTTCGTCCCGGCCGCTGACCGCGTGATGAGCGATGAGTAAAGGTTCTAAACACTTTACGTCTTTGGGGACCGGAGCGCTTCTGCCGCGTCACGGTGCCCCCAGCGCGCCGAATCCACGGAATCCTCCGCCCCGTTTCGCTGTTTCTCGCGGAATCCCCTTGGCAATCTCCTGCGGTTCGGCTAGCATTCGGGAACCCGCATCCCGGCTTTGGCGATCGACTCTAGGAGGCAGGCCGCGCGGTGGTCCAGGCTCAAGACCCCTAGTGTCGAATCGTCCTGACGAAGATGGGCGAGTCCGGTGCCGCGGTCGCGGGGTTCCTCGGCGTGATCGGATCTTTGGTGAATCGGCCGGCCGTGCTCCCCGGACCGCCCAACCCAGAGAAGGTCCGAAATAATGCACTATAGAACCTATTACTATACTCCCGCTCGGCCATGACGAGCGGGATGGGATCGAGCCTGGGGAGCGCTCGCGAGTGGCATTGAGCCTGGCCGAGTTCTCGCTGGTCAGTCGTTTCCTCCGTCAGCTGCCGTCCTACCTGCTCCGGCCGGTCACGATCGAGGAGGCTAGGAGCGTGCTCCAGCAGCGCCTGGCACGACGGGAGGCGGACTTCCTCGACCTGGTCCGCCGCGCGATCTACGCCCACTCGCAGAGCCCCTACCGGGTCCTTCTCGAGTGGGCCGGCTGCGAGTACGGGGACCTCGTCCGCCTCGTCGGGGACCGCGGTGTCGAGGGCGCGTTACGAGCCCTGCTGAGGAGCGGAGTCTACCTGACCGTCGACGAGCTCAAGGGACGGCGGCCCGTGGCGCGGGGCTCTCGCGTCCTTCGTGTGGACCCGGTGGCGCTGCGCAACCCGTGGGCCTCGCTCCACGTGGCGGCCCGATCGGGGGCGAGCCGCAGCGCGGGCACCCCGGTTGTGAACAGCCTGGACTCCATCCGAGACCGCGCCGTCAACACCTGCCTCACCCTCGCCGCGCGAGGCGGGCTTCTCTGGGAGAAGGGGGTTTGGGCGGTGCCGGGTAGCCTGACGCTCATCCTGCGCTACGCCGCCTTCGGCGCCCCGCCCACCGGCTGGTTCTCCTGTGTGGACCCTTGGACGCCGGGCCTGCACCCGCGCTATCGCTGGAGCGAGCGCGCCCTGCGGGGGGTCGCCGCGCTGAACGGTGTGCCCCTCCCCGCCCAGCGCCACGCCGCCCCGGCCGATCCACGACCGGTCCTCCGCTGGCTGCGTGACGTCCTGGACCGCGGGGGCGTGCCGCACCTCTGGGCGTTTCCTAGCGCGGCCGTGCAGGCCTGCCAGATCGCGCTGGGGAGCGGGACCGACATCCGCGGCGCCCGGCTGACCGTGACGGGCGAACCGGTCACGGACGCTCGCCTGGCCGTGATGCGTGCGGCCGGGGTCGACGCCGTGCCCGACTACGGCAGCGCGGAGACCGGCGGGTTCGTGGCATATGGATGCCTCGCGCCCCGGACGTCCGACGATGTGCACGTGTTCCACGACCTCCACGCCATCGTCCAGCCGGGGCCCGACGGCCCACCCGGCCTCCCGGGTGAGGCGCTGTGCGTGTCCTCGCTCCGCGCGACCTCCCCGCTCGTGCTCCTGAACGCCTCGATGGGCGATCAGGCAGTCGTCGACGACGAGGCGTGCGGCTGCCCGCTCGAGCGGCTCGGCTGGACGACGCACCTGCGTGCCATCCGGAGCTTCGAGAAGCTGACGGCCGGCGGCATCACCCTCCTCGACACCGATGTTGTTCGCGTACTGGAGGAGACGCTGCCGGCGCGCTTCGGCGGTGGACCGCTCGACTACCAGCTCGTGGAAGGCGAAGGGCCGGCCGGCGAGCCCTCGCTGCGGCTCCTCGTGCATCCGCGGCTCGGCGCCCTGCCGGAGGCCGAGGTCGCCGAGGTGTTCCTCCGCGCGATTGCCGCGGGGAGCGGCGCCGAGCGGATCGCCGGGACCCTGTGGCGAGACGCCAGGATCCCGGTGGTGGTGCGCCGCCCTCCCATGGCCACGCCCGGAGGCAAGATCCTGCACGTGCACGCCGCGCCCCTCTACGCCAATGGTTGACCTCCGCGAGGTGGAGGACGTCGCCGGCATCCCGCGTCCGGACCGGCCTGCCTTTCTCCTCGCGTCCTCGGCGCGCTTCGGTTACGGGCATGTGGCCCGATCGCTCAAGGTGGCTGGCGCGCTGGTCCGGCGGGCTCCGGTGATTGCCTACGTCGTGTCTCCCCTGCCGAGCTTCGAGAGCGATGGCCACGATCCCCACGTCCAGCGGATCGGCCTGCCGCCATTCGCGCTGGCCTCCACGGCCGCGCCTCGCCGCTGGCCCATCGTCGACGTGGTGAGCACGCTGCCGGGGCGATCAGCGAGCGAGCTGACGCTCCACCATGCCCGCCTGCTGGCCGCCCTGGTGAACCGCCTGAAGCCCGTCGGTGTCGTGCTCGACCACTTCCCGTTCTTCCTGGAGGAGGCCTTCTACGACCGGGCCCTGGCCGCCCTGCACGAGGTGTCACCGCGAGCCCTCGTCTGCGCGGGCTTCCGGGGTGTGGCCTCCCGCACGTACGATCGGGCCGAGCTGGCGCGCCTTCAGGCCCTCCTCGATCGCCACGCCGACCTCGTGCTCGTCTACACCGACCCGGACGAGGCCAGGCGGGTGTTCCGGCGGCACCCCTTCCTCGCGCCCTTCCGCTCGCGCATGCGCTTCGTCGGGTACGTCTGCCCGGCGCGCTCCCGCGCGCGCCGCAGGAGAGGGCGGGTCCTCGCGACCTTCGGCAGCGGGGTCGACGCGGCGACCACCATCGACCTCGTGTGCGAGGCCTACGCCATCTTCCGCCGACGGCACCCTCGCCACACCCTCGAGGTCGTGACCGGGGGCCGGCTCACCGACAGCTTGTTCGCGAAGCTCGTCCACCAGCACGGCGGTGAGCGCGGCATCCGGATCGTCCGCTTCGTGCCCGGGCTCGGACGGCGCATGGGCCGCTACGCGCTCGTCGTGGCCATGGGGGGCTACAACACGCTGACCGAGCTCTACCAGAGCGGGACGCGGAGCATCGTCCTGCCTCGCGCCTATCCCGGCAACGACGAGCAGGGCGTCCTGGCGCGCCGCTTCCGGACCCTGGGCGCCGTCGATCACGTCGTCGCCGCCGCCCGGTGCCGCCCGTCGCACCTCGCCCGCCTCATGGACGAGACGCTGGCGCGTCCGCCAGCCACGCGCCGTCCCCTCGATACGCGGGGAGCCGAGCAGGCCGCCGCGGTGATCGTCACCGAGCTCGGGCGGCGGCGGCTCCTGCCCGCCTGAAACGGCCGGCTAGGCCGGTTGTCCTGGCGCTCAGCCTCCCGACCCGGTAACACACACCGCCGAGAGACAGCAGGGTGACGAGGCACATCGCCTGGGCGCGGGAATACCCATTCCGCCGGACGACGCCCTCCAGGATGGCCGCGGCCTCGGCTAGAGTCAGGGGTCTGGCAGCCCGGCTCAGGCGGCGATGGTTCTGCTGATTGCTCCGGCCGTAGATACCCCGCTTCAATGGGGGACGCAATGGGGGACCAGGGCAAGTATGTCAAGTATTGGGGGACGTTGGTTCTGAAGCAACTTACGGGATCGCCAGACGTGCCTCGACGTCCCGGACGCCCGTAACGGGGGACGATGGATACTTCTTGTACTGTTGCCGGCAGCCGCGTCGGAGGAAACGCCTCAGCGGTTGGTGGAGCGACTACGTGCGCAATGGCTGCAGGACGTCCAGGAGATCGGACAGCGCCAAGGCCCGGATCTTGTCTGTCAGGGGGAAGCTCCGGTCGCCGGCATGCACGACGTCCAGGCTGGCGAGTCTCAGGTCCAAGAGAGCAGCCCGCATGGAGGGCGTGACCTTTGGCGCGCTGGTGCGCTTAATCTCGAACCCGAAGCGATGCCGGCCCGAGACTAGGAGCAGATCCAGCTCTGCCCCCGCATGCGTCCTCCAGAAGAAGCACTCCTCGGGCCGTGCACGCAGTCGCCGGATGATCAGCTCCAGCACGAACCCCTCCCACGACGCTCCAACCTTGGGGTGACGCTCCACATCCTCTCGATCCCTCAGGTTGAGCAAGGTGTGGAGGAGCCCGCTGTCCAGGACATACACCTTCGGGGCTTTGACCTGGCGCTTTGAAACGCTCTCGTGCCACGGCGGTAGTTGCCGAACCACGAGCGCGGCGGTCAAGAGATCGAGGTAGTTCCTGACAGTCGTGTCGGCCACGCCGAAGGACCGGCCGAATTCCGAGGCGTTCCAGGTCTGCCCGTGGTAATGGGCCAGCATGGTCCAGAAGCGGTGCAGGGTCGTGGAGCGGATACCGATGCCGAGTTGTGGCAGGTCCCTCTCCAGGAAGGTGCGGACGAAGTCCCGCCGCCACTCGTCGCTGGCGGCGGCCGAGCGAGCCAGGAAGGCGCGGGGAAACCCGCCCCGAACCCACAAGCGCGTCCAGTGGCTGCTGCCAACATCTTCCAGCGACAGGCCTCGGAGCTCGTGATAGCCGATGCGGCCGGCCAGCGTCTCGGAGGTCTGCTGCAGCATTGCCGGCGAGGCACTGCCCAGGACCAGGAATCGCGCCGGGGTCCGCGGGCGATCCGCCAGCACGCGCAGGATCGGGAACAAGTCGGGGCGTCTCTGGATCTCGTCGATGACGATCAGTCCTCGCCGGTCTTTCAGGGCCAGCATGGGTTCCGCAAGTTGGGCGAGGTGGTCCGGGTTCTCCAGGTCGAAGGTGGAGGTGGAGCTCTTCGTCCGCGCGGCTACTACGTGGGCCAACGTGGTCTTTCCCACTTGGCGTGCGCCGATGATCCCCACCACCGGGTAGCGTTGGAGCAGGGACTGCACCGTGGCGATGTCGCCGTTTCGCTCGATCATGGCAGTTGAGTCTACCTTGAAACTTCTTTCACGTCCACAGATATTTCAAGGTAAGAATATCCGCCACATCCGACCAGCCAGCGCCCTGCCCGGTTGCGTGAGACGTCCACGGCTGGCAGGGAAGCAATGTAGGGAGCGGTGGCAAGCCGCCTGACTCAGAGACGTCCCCGGCGTCGCAACGGAATGCGATCAAAGAAAAAGAGGCCTCCGCGTCGCACACGGAGGCCTCCTGTCTCTGCTGTAAGGGTTCGCTACAGGTACCGCTCGATCAAGACCTCGGCGATCTGCACCGCGTTGAGCGCGGCGCCTTTCCGCAATTGATCACCCACCACCCAGAAGTTCAGACCGTTCGCCACGGCCAGGTCCTCGCGGATCCGGCCCACGAAGCAGTCATCCTGGCCGGCCGCGAACAGCGGCATGGGGTATTGCCGGTTGGCGGGATCGTCCAGGACCTGGAGGCCCGGGAAGGCGGCGAAGAGTTCCCGCGCCTTGGCAGCCGGGATCTTCTGCTCCGTCTCGACGTGGACGGAGACCGAGTGGGCGGTGAAGACCGGCACCCGGACCGTGGTCGGGGACACCAGGATCCGGTCGTCCTCCAGGATCTTGCGGGTCTCGTTGACGAGCTTCATCTCTTCCTTCGTGTACCCATTGTCCTGGAAGGCGTCAATGTGGGGCAAGATGTTGAAGGCGATCTGGTAGGGGAACGCCGCCACGGGCAGCGGCTCGCCGGCCGCCCAGGCGCGGACCTGCAGCTTGAGTTCCTCCAACGCTTTGGCGCCGGCGCCGGAGACCGCCTGGTAGCTGGAGGCCACCACCCGCTTGATCCGGCTGTACCGATGCAGGGGCGCCAGGGCCATTACGGCCACGATGGTCGTGCAGTTCGGGTTGGCGATGATCCCCCGATTCGTGTACTGGGCGACGGCGTGGGGGTTGATCTCGGGAACCACCAGGGGAATGTCCGGCTCCATCCGGAAGGCCGAGCTATTGTCCACCACGACCGCGCCGGATTCCCAGGCGGCCGGCGCGAACTCCTTGCTCCGGCCGGCCCCGGCCGAGAAGAGTGCGATATCCACGCCCTCGAAGGCGCTGGTCGTGAGCTGCTCGACCTTGATCTCTTCTCCCTGGAACTTGAGGATCTTGCCGACGGACCGCTCCGACGCCAAGAGCTTGAGCCGGCGGACGGGAAACTTCCGCTCCTCCAGGACCTGGAGCATGACCTCGCCAACCGCGCCCGTGGCACCCGCCACGGCAACTACATAGCCGTTCTGTCGCATCTCGCTACCTTTTCGTCGCTAGATCGCACTCCGCTCCCGTTCCAGTTCGCTCGTCTTCCGGCCACGGGCCGGCTGGGCCATCACCTTGTTGATGGCGTGCAGGTAGGCCCGGACGCTGGCCTCGATGACGTCGGTGGAGCTCCCGCGACCGACCATCCGCTGGCCGTCCATCTCCACCGCCACCGTCACCTCGCCCATGGCGTCCTTGCCGCCGGTCACGGCCCGGAGGTTGTACTCCAGCAGCTTTCCGGGGATCTTGGTGATCAGGTCAATGGCCTTGTAGGCGGCGTCCACCGGCCCGTCGCCCCAGCCCGACTCCTGGTAGACCTCGTCGTGCATCTTCAGGCGGACCGTGGCCGTCGGCACGATGTTGGTCCCGCTGGTGAACTGGAGGTGGTCCAAGGTGTAGGTCTCGGCCGGCGCCATGACCTCCTCCTCCACCAGGGCCAGCAGGTCCTCGTCGAAGACCTCCTTCTTCCGGTCGCAGAGGGCCTTGAACCGGACGAAGGCCTTGTTCAGGTCGTCGTCGGCCAGCTCAATCCCGAGTTCCTCCAGCCGCTTCTTGAAGGCGTGGCGACCCGAATGCTTGCCCAGGACCAGCCGGCTCTTGGGGACGCCCACCGATTCCGGCGTCATGATCTCGTAGGTCAGCGGCTTCTGGAGGACGCCGTGCTGGTGGATGCCCGCCTCGTGAGCGAAGGCGTTGGCGCCCACGATGGCCTTGTTGGGCTGGACGCTGACCCCGGTGACGGACTGGAGCAGTCTGGAAGTGCGGTAGATCTCCTCCGTCTTGATCCCGGTCTCGTAGCCCAGCAGGTCCTTGCGGGTCCGCAGGCCCATCACGATCTCTTCCAGCGAGGCGTTGCCCGCTCGCTCGCCGATGCCGTTGATGGTGCACTCCACTTGGCGGGCGCCGGCGCGAACGGCCTCCAGGGAATTGGCCACCGCCAGCCCTAGATCGTCGTGGCAGTGGGCGCTCACCACGACCCGTTCAATGTTGGGCACCCGGCTCATGAGGTTGCGGACTCGCTCCCCGAACTCCCAGGGCACACCGTACCCCACCGTGTCCGGGATGTTGATGGTCGTGGCCCCCGCCTTGATGGCCGCCTCCACCACCCGGCACAGGAAGTCCTGATCGGTCCGGTGGGCGTCCTCGGCCGAGAACTCCACGTCCTCGGTGTAGCGCTTGGCCCGCTTCACGGCCGCCACGGCGGCCTCCAGCACCTCTTCCTGGG
>JACQVO010000167.1 GCA_016209725.1 Candidatus Methylomirabilota bacterium
GCTATCGCCATCTCCCAGAGTCAGGAGGTGCTCGTAGTCCTCCATCTCCTCGTAGATGTCGCGGACGTAGAGGAAGGCGTCCCGGGCCATACCGATGTCCACGAAGGCGGCCTGCATCCCCGGAAGGATCTTCAGGACCCGGCCCTTGTAGATGTTGCCCGCCAGGCTTTGCGTGTGGGTGTTGTCGATGAGGAGTTCGACCAGGGTGCCGTCCTCGATGACGGCCACCCGGGTCTCGACCAGGGAAGAGTTGACGATGATCTCGCGTTTCATTCGGTAGACCTCGACGCCCCGCCCTTGGCGGGGATTCGGAAGGCCTACCCCTGGCCCTCGAGGGCGAGGGCCGTCCGCGTGATCCGCAGGGACGAGATCATCCGATCCAGTTCGCCGGGGGGGACCCGCTGCCCCAGGAACGTCCGCATAACCGCGTGGGGTTTCACGCTGCCCCCCAAACCGGCAAGGAGGGTGAGCTCCCACTGGGGGTGGCCGTCCTCCGATTTCGCGGTGAATTCCTGAACGAAGGGGCGGGCATCGAGGGTCACTGTCTGGCCCTTCTTGGACACCTCGACCGGGATGGGACCCCGCGCCAGAAAGTCGGCGCAGGCCCCGGCGGTGCCGAGGACGGCCAGGGTGGTTGGATCCCAGCCGTTCGGCAGCAACCGAACCTGATACGCGGCACCTCGTACCCCGGCGGAAAGCGACGGCCCGTGCAGGGGCGCTTCCCAGGCCCGGAGAATCTTGAGCTCGGGCGGCAGTTGAGTGTTCCAGCGCGCCAGCAGCTCCGCCGGCTCCACCCGTGCGGCCAGCTCCACCTCCCCGAGTTCCCGCAGTCCCTCCACGCCCACGGCCAGCGCCTGGGCCGCGGAGACTTTCGGCTGGGGGTTGAAGCCCTGGGTGTACGCCAGCGGCACGCCGGCGCGCCGCAACGCGCGCTGCAGCGCCCGCATCATTTCGAGGTGGGAGAGGAAGCGAAGCTCTCCCACCTTCTGGAATTCGAATTGGATCTTCTGGACCGGCTGCGCGGCGGGCACCCCCCCAGGGGGTACCCGGCTCCGCCGGGTCGAATGGTCCACTGGTTTTTTGGTCAATTCGTCAGGACCGGCTGACTGATTCGCCGGTGAACCAGTTGTCTCTCTCGCACACTCGGCCGACGGACCGTCGGTCTCTGGTAGGCTGGGTACTCGGCTCTCGGCACTCGGCTCCCTGCCTGCGCCGCGGTCGGCGCGGCAGGCAGGTCGGCTCTCATCGCTCGGCTCTCGGCTCTGGATGGAGATCATGCCGACTTCCTGGGCCCAGGTGCGCCAGTTGGGGACGCAGACCTCGCCGCAGTTGCTACAGGGGCCCACATGGCAGTCCGGAGTTCCTTTGACCTGCAGGGCCTTCTTGTGCTCCCGCTGCAGGAACTGCTTCGAGACCCCACAGTCAATATGGTCCCACGGCAACGGCTCGTCCAAGGTGCGGGGACGGTTGGCGATGGCGTGGGGATCCACTCCCGCGTCCGCCAGCGCCTCCATCCAGGTGTCGAACTTGAGCTGCTCCGTCCAGCCGTCGAAGCGGCACCCCCGCTGCTGGCCCAGAGCGATGGCGGCACCCACCTCCCGGCCGCCCAGGGTGAACACCGCCTCGAGGAAGGACGATTCCACATGGTGCCATTTGAAATCGATCCGCGCTTCGCGCAGCCGCCCCCGCAGGTACGCCTGCTTCTCCTTGAGGACCGCCATCGGCTCCTGGGCGAACCACTGGAAGGGCGTATGCGGTTTGGGCACGAAGGAACCGGCACTCACCGTCAGGCCGAACCCCCGGGCACTCTCCCGGCGGGCGATCCGCGCCGACTCCTTGGCCACCCGAACCAGCTCGTCCAGGTCCGCCTGCGTCTCGGTGGGCAGCCCGATCATGAAGTAGAACTTCACCGACTCCCAGCCGGCCCGCGCTGCGTTGCCGACCGCGGTGAAGATCTGATCCTCATCGAAGCCTTCCTTGTTGATCACCCGCCGGAGACGGGCCGAGCCCGCCTCCGGAGCGATGGTGAACCCGGTCCTGCGGACCTTTCCGATCTCTGTGGCGATCTCTTTGTTGCGGTTCAGCGCCTCGACGCGGAGCGAGGGAAGACTCAGGGAGGTCTTGTCGGGGATCAGGCTCGCCATGAGGGGCGGCACCAGATCGCGCAGACACGACAGATCGGCGATGGACAGCGAGGAGAGCGAGACCTCCTCGTACCCGGTTCCCCGGCGCGCCTCCTCCACCATGGCCCGGATCTTGGCAGCGGAGTGCTCCCGGATCGGACGGTAGATGTAGCCGGCCTGGCAGAAGCGGCAACCCTGCGCGCAGCCCCGCATCACCTCGATATTGGCCCGGTCGTGGACGATCTCCATGTAGGGAACGGGGAACTGGCCGTAGTTCACGGCGTCAAGTTTCAGCGCGGTGCGCTTCCGCACGACTTCGCCCGGCTCGTGCAGGGCGGGGACGTACATCCCTGCGATGCCCTTGACCGCTTGGAGGAGATCCTCGCGCGACCTGCCTGCCGCCTTCCAGTCGCGGACGACTCCGCACAGCTCCAGCGTCGCCTCCTCCCCATCGCCAATGAGGAAGGCGTCCACGAAGTCCGCCAAGGGCTCCGGAGCGAAGGCGACGGGTCCGCCCGCCACGACCAATGGGTGGCGGGCGTCTCGCTCCGACGCCCGCAGGGGGATGCCGCTCAAGTCCAGCATGTTGAGGATGGTGGCGAAGGACAGCTCGTACTGCAGGGTGAACCCCACGACATCGAAGCTGGCCAGAGGCAGGCCCGTCTCGTGACTACACAGCGGGATGCGGTGCTGCCGGAAGAGCGCCTCGGCGTCCAGCCACGGGGCGTAGACCCGTTCCGCCACGATCTCGGGGCGGTCATTCAGCAACTGGTACAGGATCTTGAGCCCCAGGTGGGACATCCCGATCTCGTACGCATCAGGAAACGCCAGGGCCACCCGGACCGCGGCCGTCGCCGGGTCCTTCACCACGGAGTTCCATTCCCCCGGGATGTATCGGGAGGGCTTGGTGACGAAGGGCAGGATATGCTCTGCGATGGCAGCCTTCTGAGATGCCAGGGGGACTCGCATAAATGGCTCCCTTTCGGTGGGAATGATAGCCGACGGGGCGCCGAATTGCAACTCGGAAGCCCACCGGCTCTCTGTCGGGAGCTCGACCGGGACGAGCGTCGGAGGGAGGAGATGCTAACGGCAAGAGGATCAGGGGGAGAAACGCAGGGCACCGGCTGGACCGGGCTGGCCGCCCGCGCCCAGTCGGTGCCCCGGCAGAAGGGGGGTTCAGGCGATCGTGAGTTGGGCCTGGCGCTCTGCCTTGGCCAATTCTGCGAAGTTGGCCCGGCCCAGGACGCCCATCATTTTCTCCTGGGCCTCTTCCCAGACGATGTGCATGGGACAGATTTTGTCGCGGGTGCACTCGCCCGGACCCATCAAACACACATTCAAGAAGATGGGTCCCTCGATGGCCTCGATCACGTCCTTCATTGTAACCTCGGCTGGCGGACGGGCAAGGGAGAAGCCACCCTTGGCGCCTCGGTGCGATTTGACGATTCCCGCCTTTGCCAGCGCCTGAAAGATCTTGGCCAGGAAGCGGGGCGGAACATCCTGCGCCTTGGCGATGGCCGAAAGCATGCTGACCTTGCCGTTGTCCTGCTGGGCGAGATAGAGCACTCCCCGGATACCGTATTCACCCCCACGCGTGAGCTTCATCGACGGCCCTCCTGGTTCTGGATTCTGGGACAAATGAGACCTTACACCCGACGAGGGATGTACTTAAGCAAACCGCATACCAAAATGCATATTTCATCGACAATCCTATCTTCGCACAGCACTGACCCGTCTAACATATTGAAAGCCAATGAAATCCGGCGAGTTCCGATGGGTGGAGTTCCAAGTTGGTGGAGATGGCGTGTTGGAGAATCCGGGACATTTTTGATCTTTCGCGGGGACGCTTTGCGGGAAATGCCTCAAGATCTGTCTGGTTTCACCCAGTTGTCAGACGGAAGTTCTGTGCGCCTCCCGCGTGAATGTCCCGGCCTTCAGAGGGCGGCCAAGATGCCCCCATCCACATAGATGATCTGCCCGTTGACGAAGTCCGAGGCGCGAGAGGCCAGGAAGACCGCGGCCCCCACGAGTTCTGGTGGCTCGCCCCACCTGCCGGCCGGCGTCCGCGACCGAATCCAGGCATCGAAGTTTGGATCCTCTTTCAGCGGCCGGTTCATTTCGGTGGCGAAGTATCCGGGCCCGATGCCGTTCACCTGAATGTTGTGCTTCCCCCACTCCACTGTCATCGCCCTCGTGAGCATCTTCACCCCACCTTTGGCCGCGGCATACGCCCCAACGGTTGGGCGGGCCATCTCGCACATCAGCGAGCAGATGTTGATGATCTTGCCCGACTTCCGGGCGATCATCCCGTGCACGACCTGTTGCGTGACCAGGAAGAGCCCGGTCAGATTGATGTCGAGCACCTCCTGCCAGACCGACGCTTCAAACTGCTCCAGCGGGCTGCGCCGTTGAATCCCGGCGTTGTTCACCAGGATATCAACGGGGCCCACCTCGCTCTCCAAGGCCGGGATCTTCTCCTGGATCTGGGCGGCCTTCGACACGTCGAAACAACACCCGGAGACCTTGAGGCCGTCGCCTGCGAGGGCCGAGACCGCCCGCCGGAGTTTCTCCTCGTTCCTCCCGTTCAGGACGACGGTGGCCCCGGCCAGTCCCAGCCCACGGGCGATGGCCAGCCCGAGCCCTTGGTACGAGCCGGTCACCAGGGCGACCCTGCCGGTCAAGTCGAAGAGCGGGTTCGTCATGGGATGTGCCCTCGTCTCTCTTCACAATCTCTCTGGAAACCAATATGCCTCCGGGGCAGGGCGATACGCCCGCAGCAGCTCGAGGGGGCGGCGCAGGTTGTCAGGCCCGGGAGCGGGGCGGGTCAGTCTCAGCCACTCCCGGTAAACCGCCATGGACCTGTTGGTGTCCACGAAAACATCGCCATACCGATCAGGAGGGCTCGTCATCTCCACGCGGACCTTCTGATGCCAGCAGTGCTGACCCGACACCGGGTCCGGATGAACCGCGAAAGCAAGGTTCTGATGGACCCCCGCCTCGTCCCACCAGATCCGCCCGGAGTCGGGATCGTCGCTCTTGAACGGACGGATCCCCTCCCGGTAACGCAGCAAGAGTTGGCCGGGGGCCGGGTGGGAGATCTCGGCCAGAGCAGTGGACCAGCGCTCGCCCGCGCCATCCGGCTGGAGCCGCCAGCGCCCCAGGTGGTGCGAGCAGGCAATTACTCCCGGCCTGATCCCTTCTGTGACCCAGACCTTATTCACGAAATAGCCGACCTCGGTGTGGACCTTGACCAACTCACCCGTCTGGATCCCCAGTCGCTCCGCATCGCTCGTGTGAATCCAGACGGGGTTCGTGTGGGAGATCTCGTTCAAATACTTGGCATTCCCCGATCGGGTGTGAATCAAGGTTGGAAGGCGGAAGGTGGGCACCAGCACGAATTCGCCCTGCGTCGGATCAATCCTCGACCAGTGGACATGACCCCGCGTATATCCCGGCACGGCGAACTCTGGCCACTTCCACTCCTTCAGGGTCTTCGAGTAGAACTCCAGCCTGCGGGAGCGGGTCGGGAAGCCCGTCACCACCTGCCCCTCGACCTCGACACCCAGCGCGACATCATGCCGGCTGGCCACCCGGGTGGTTGGATCAACGCTGGTGCCCAGAAGGTCCGCCGGAGGGAGGGAGGCCTCGTGCCTCTCGTACACCCGGTCCTCCACCAGGAAGGCCCCATACTTTCGCATGTATTGCAGAGGGGTGAACCCCTGCGCTGCTGCCGCCTCGGGCAGGCCAGGCACGCTGTTCTCGAAAATCCATCGATAGTACTCCTCGATGGTAAGCTTCTCTCCCGCGCGGTACGGGGATTCGAAGGAGCGCCGGATCCCCAGGCGGCCATCCGGGTCGATCCGCCAGGAGAGTTCGATCCAGAATTCATCCTCCTCCCAGACCTCACCGGGGTTCGCCTGCCACGTGAAATCGAAGCTTTCCCCGAGCCGCTCGCGGGCCACGCGGAGTACCGGCTGACGGAACCCGATCCAACGGGCGGCCTGGGTCTCCTGGCTCATCAGGTCATGGCGCTCACCACCCACCCCCATGGGCAGAACATAGTCGGCGAACCAGGCAGTCTCGCTCCAGACGGGGGTAAGGCACGCGTGCAGGCCGATTGTGCTCTCGTCGGCCAGGACCTCCATCCAGGTCGCCCCATCCGGATTGGTCCAGACCGGGTTGTAGACCCGGGTAAAGTAGGCACTGATCTTGCCCCGCTTTTCCTTCAAGAAATGCGGCAGGAGGAAGGACATCTCGAAGAATGCCAGCGGGTATTCCGGAGGGAACAGCAGCTCATTCCAGATCTTCTGGGGCGGGGGCATGCGCCAGGGGGTGGCCACGAACTTGTTGAGCGAGTTCAAGGAGGTCCCTCCCGGGGTTCCCACGCTGCCCGTCAGGATCTGGAGGAACTCCAGTGCGCGTGCTACTTGCCAGCCCCACAGGTTTCCCGCCGCCGCGTTTCGCCAGACGTGGCTGGCGAACTGCTTCCCCGCCCTTCCGATCTCTCTCGCCACCTGGAGGATCGTGGAGGCGGGCACGCCGCTCTCCTTCTCCGCGAACTCCGGTGTGAAACCCGCGTACGCCTCCTCGAGCTTCGCGAGGAAGGCGGCGAATGTCCGGGGATCGCCTGGGTGTTCCTCGCGGAGGTACTCCTCCCAATTCACCCAGCGCTGCAGGAACGCGCCATCGTACAGTCCGTCGTCCAGCATCACCTTGGCCATGGCCAGCAGGACGGCCGCTTCCGTGCCCGGCCAGGGCGCCAGCCAGTAGTCCGCCATGGAGGCGGTGTTGGAGAGGCGGACGTCCATGCAGGCCAGCTTGGCCCCGGCCATCTTCCCCTCGATGATGCGCTGGGCGTGTGGGTTGAAATAGTGTCCGGCCTCGAGATGCGCACTGATCAGCAGGATGAACCGCGCATTGGCATGATCCGGGGAGGGCCGGTCCGCCCCGTGCCACAGGGCATAGCCCAGCCGGGCGCTGGCCGAGCAGACGGTGGTATGGCTGTTATGGCCGTCAATACCCCACGATTGGAGAACCCGCTCCATGTAGCCATCGTGGCCGGGCCGGCCCACGTGGTACATGATTTCGTTTCTCCGTCCTTCCTGCAGCGCGCTCCGGATCACAGCCGCGAAGGTGTCCAGTACCTCATCCCACGTGGTCCGCTCCCATTGCCCCGCACCGCGCCGAGTCCCCGGTTTTCGCCTGAGCGGGTACAGGATGCGCTCCGGATCGTCCACCTGATTGATGGTGGCCGGTCCCTTGGCGCAATTCCGCCCGCGGCTCCCCGGATGGGCGGGATTGCCCTCAAAGCGCTGGATCCGCATCGTCTCCCTGTCCACATAGGCCAGCAGGCCGCAGGCCGCCTCGCAGTTGAAACAGACGGTCGGGACCAGCATGTAGCGCCGCGCCACCCGCGTCGGCCACGCCTGGGCGTCGTACTCCACCCAGTCATCCCAGCGCTCCGGCGGCGGATAGCTGGCGAGCGTCCCGTCAGGATTCCGGACGGACGTCACAGGCACCAACGGCAGCGGCATCGGGTTACCCACGGATCACCTCTGAATGACCAATGACCAAATCCCAATGACCAATGGGTTCTCAGAATTTCGGGCCCCATTGGGATTTGGCCTGCCTGTCGCCGCGCGACGGCAGACAGGTCATTTATCATTGGTCATTCTCCTCAGGAGAGTGGCACGGCCTGTCCCGCCCTGACGAACACCGCCTCGTGGATGATGAGTCCCCCGAGGGTGAGGAGTGCGGCTGTGGCGGCAGCCAGGGGGGCGTCCCCGGTCCAGGCGCGCGTCGCGAGCAGGAGCACGAGGGGAAGAGCAGACCCCACCCCCACCATGCCGCCCCAGAACGCCGGCGCGAATCGACCCCGGCTGATCAGCGCCACCGCAGCCGCCACGTCGCGATTCGGAGGGGTGCAGAAGAGCTCTCCCACCAAGAGCAGCGTGTTGAGGATCAACCCGCAGGTGAGGAGGCCGGACAGGAGGCCTACCAGCCGTGCTCCCGCTGCGATTGCCACCGCACTGAGGAGCAGCGCCCCGCTGCCCGTCAGGACCGCCTGGGCCAGGAGATGCCACAGGAAGAGTGGGCTCTGCCACAAATCCCGACCCTCGGCCTGACCGAAGAGGAAGGCGGTGTAGCCCGCGGCTGCCAGCGCCACCAGAGCACCGGGCCATGCCAAGAAACGGAGCAGTGTGCCCTGCTCCATCCTCGCCAGGATCAACCAGAGGGCCGAGGCTGCCCCGTGGGCCAGGAGGATATAGGCACCCCTGACCAGCCAGGACCTCCAGTTGCCCCGGGTCAGGATGTAGTGGAACCGCTCCGGCCGTTTCAGATCGGCGATGAGGAGCGCGGCCGTGATCCCGTTGAACACCAGCGCCACCAGGGGCGCCCAGACGCCCAGCAAGGGCAGGTCCTCTGTCAGTCCCAGGCCAATCAGAAGGCACGGAACCAAGAGCGCACCGGCGGCAATTCCCTTCGTCCACAGGTACAGGGCCACCCTCCATCCCCACGGGGCCGGATGCTGGACGTCATAGGTGACCTGCCCTAGCCTGCCCGGCAGGTCGACGCCGCCTGAAGGTGTCCGTCCGAGTACTGGCCCACCGCCGGAGAAGCTGTCATCTGTCTTAGGCTGGGCCCAGAGGTAGGCCTCCCCCCTGGCGATATCCGTGGGGGTGAGCGACGCCGAGTCCGCACCGATGTAGTAAACGTTGGGGCCCGTCCCCTGCTCGGGTTTCCTGACCTGCACTTGTTCGCGGCCGATCAGGCGGGCGATCTCGCTGTGCGGGTCGTCCACGTCGCCGGCGATGATGGCCCGGTCCGGGCAGACGATCACGCAGGCCGGCTCCAGCCCGACCTCGACCCGGTGCGCACAGAAGTTGCACTTGGCCGCCGTATTGGTGTTCGGGTCGATGTAGATCGCGTCATAGGGGCACGCCTGCATGCACGACTTGCACCCGATGCAGCGGTCCTTGTCAAAGTCCACGATCCCATCAGCCCGCCTGACCAGTGCGGTCGTCGGGCAGATGGGAACACAGGGGGCGTTGGTGCAATGGTTGCAGCGGAGCACCGTGAAGAACCGCCGGGCATCGGGGAACGCCCCGCGCTCCACGTACTTGACCCAGGTCCGGAAACTCCCCAGGGGGACCTCGTGCTCCGTCTTGCATGCCACCGTGCAGGCATGGCAGCCGATGCACTTCCGATGGTCAATGGCGAACGCGTATTGCACGAGGCCTTCTCCCTCGCACCCCCAAGGCCGCTTCCGGACGGGGGATGGGTCTCAGAACGCGAACCGAAGGATCAGTCGGATGGCGAAGAGGGCCAGGGCCGCTGCCATGACACGGCGGATGGGCTCACTCCGCATCCGGCTGGAGAGGAGGGCGCCACCCTGAGCCCCGATCAGGACTCCCAGGCCCATGCTGGCCGCCGTGGGCAGATGAACCTGGCCACGCCCGAGCAACGCCAGGGCGCCAGTGAGACTGGTGATCGTCAAGACGAACTGAGACGTCGCGGTGGCGGTGTGGACCGGGATGCCCAGGACCACGATGAGGAAGGGGACGTGGATGATCCCGCCCCCGACCCCGAAGAGACTGGAGAGGATCCCCACCAGGAAACTCACCAGTATGCCCACCCGCATAACGGGAGAAGCCAACGATCGCAGCTCCTCCGAAGTGGCCTTCACTCTCCGTCTCCGGAAGAAGAACAGCTCTTCTCCCCGGTGGAGGAGAAGAGCGATGCACAACAGGAAACCGCCGAACAGGACACTAAACCAGTCGCTATCGAGGTGCTGAACCAGCCAGGTCCCGAGCAACGCACCGAGCATTGCACCCGGAATAGTGGCGACCGCGAACGCCGTCCCCATGGCGTACAACACGCGGTGCTGCGCCATGAAGGCAATGCTGCCCGAAAGCGCGTTGAGGAAGACCACCGCCAGGGAGGTCCCGACCGCCTGCTGGGGCGTGAAGTGGAACCCCAGCAGCAAGAGGGGGACGATCATCCATCCACCGCCCGCGCCGATCAATGTTCCCAGGGCCCCGATGCCCAGCCCCGAGGCGAAGAGGACAGCGGTCGTCAGCATCGAATAACTCCCAATCGAATCCCGAATGGCCAATGCCGGGTCTGATGGAGAGAAGAGCGCAGCCATTCATATCTCACGGGGACAGATCTGGTCAAGTGCGGCCATCGGAGGTGCGGCCAGAGGAGGATGAGGGTCTCGTACCACAGGCGCCGTGGCCGGGCCGTGGTCAACGAAACCGGAGAGGATCTCCCGAAGGTGATGCCCCGGTCACGTCAGCAGTCTTACTTCACGCTGCTGTAGTAGGCGGCCAGATCGGCGAGCGTCCCGTCGGGGATCGTCTTCATGACCGCCTTCAGGGCCTTCAGGGGTTCGTCCGCGGGGTTCCGCTTTTCCGCCTTGAACAGCAGCATCTGGTGGCGGAGATAGCCGGGGGGCTGGCCTGTCAGGTCTGGGATACCCTTTGCCGGATCACCCTTCCCCTGGGGGCCATGGCAGGACGCACACTGGGTTGATGCGGCCCGGCCTCGCGCCACGGCCGCCGCGTCGGCTGCAATCCGCGCCGGTTCGCGTTGTTGGCCGGCGAAGTACGCGGCCACATCGTCCAGGCCGAGCTGGATGACCATCTTCGCGAACGGTTCCATCTCGGCGGCCGGTCGCCCGCCCGAGGCATAGTCCTGAATCGCCTTCTTGAAGTATTCAGGCGACATCCCGGCCAGGGTCGGCATCGTGTCCGAGGGGCTGTTGCCGCCGAGGCCATGGCAGGCGCTACACGTGACCGCCTTGGTCGAGCCGGGAGCGTCCAGCGGCCCTGCCATCACGCCGGCCGGGAGCACCAGGGAGAGCAGTAGGATGACACAGCCTCCAAGGATGGAAACGAGCGTCCGCATGGCTCCCTCCCTTCCTCCTGGACTAGCCCAGGATGTCGTGCCAGAGGCCCCTGGCCCAGCTCATCGCGTTCTCTGCAAAGAACTCACTCTGGCCCGGCGTCAGCTTCTGCTCGATCTGCACCACCTTGCCGTTTTCGACCTTGAAAGCGTTGATCACCGCCATGGCCTCCCTATCGCTCACCCAGCTATAGCAGGTGTTGACCGGGGCCATAGGCGGCACGTCCTTGTCCCGAAGCAGATGCACGATCGCCAGGGCGCAGATCTTGCCCATGCTGTTGGCGATGGTGCCGGACTTCACCACCGGCAGGCCGATGGTCGAGTCCCCGATCACGTGGATGTCACGGTGCTTGACGGATTCGTACGTCAGGTGGTTTACCTCGCACCAGCGCTTGTCCGCGCCCACCAGGTCAGCCTGCACCGCGATCGTCCCAGCCCGCTGCGGGGGGATCACGTTGACCACGTCGTATTTGACCCGGTCCCCGAAATCCGTCACCACCTCGCCCATCCCCACGTCAATCTTGACCACCTTGTTCGAGGCTCGATAATCGATATTCGGATAGTCCCTCCAGGCGGCGCGGAAGAGCGCCGGCTTGGACACGATGTTCGGGTTGGCGTCCAGCATGATGAGCTTTGCCCGTGGCTTGTTCCGTTTGAGATACCACGCCACCTGACACGCCCGCTCGTACGGTCCCGGCGGGCACCGGTACGCCATCGGCGGCACCGTCAACACGAAGACGCCCCCGTCCGGCATCGCCTGGATCTGCCGGGCGAGTCGCACCGTCTGCGGGCCCGCCTTCCACGCGTGAAGCACCGTGTCCTTCGCCTCCGGCAGCCCCTCCACCTGCTCCCATTGGAACTCCACCCCCGGCGCCACGACCAGCCGATCGTATTGCAGAGAGTCCTCACCGATCCTCACCCGCTTCCTGTCGGGCTCGATCGCCGTCGCCTCCCGGTGAATCACCTTCACCCCGTGGCGCCGGAGCCCCTCGTAACCGAACGTCAGATCCTCGATCGACCGCACCCCGCTCAACACCAGGTTGCTCTGCGGGCAGGAGACAAAGGTCGTGTTCGGTTCCAGCAGGATCACCTCGATCCCGGGGTCCGCCAGCCGAACATACTTGGCTGCGGTCGCCCCAC
>JACQVO010000163.1 GCA_016209725.1 Candidatus Methylomirabilota bacterium
CATCAAGATCGACGTCCGGGTCATCGCCGCCACCAACCGGGACCTCAAGAAGGCCGTGGAGGAGGGGACCTTCCGGGAGGACCTGTACTACCGCCTGAACGTGGTCCCCATCACGCTGCCTCCCCTGCGCCTGCGCCGAGACGACATCCCCCTCTTAGTGGAGCACTTCATTGCGAAATACGACCGGGAATTCAACCGCAAGGTCAGGGGGTTCTCCGCCGGCGCCACGGCCGCGCTGTACCAGTATGACTGGCCGGGCAACGTCCGCGAGCTGGAGAACGTCATCGAGCGCGCGGTGGCCCTGGCCCAAAGCGAGACCATTTCCTTACGCGAGCTCCCCCTGGACATTTCCATCCTCGGCCGCGACATGATCGAGGATATTCAGAAGGCGGGGCTGAGCCTCCGTGAGGCCCGGAGCCACTTTGAAAAGCAGTATATCCTCAACATCCTGGAGAAGGTGCAGTGGAACCAGACGGAAGCCGCCCGGCTTCTCGGCCTGCACCGGAACACCCTCCTCTGGAAACTCCAGCGTCTAGGGATTGACTCTCGCCCGCAAGCTCTCACCGTCTGACAAATCATTCTGCCCTGTATTTTGTGCAGACTGCACAAGAAATTGTGATACGACGTAACATATTTAATCTATAGGAGATTTTTAACTATTACCGCCGTTATTTCATCCCTATGGAGAAGAGATTGCCCAAAAAACTATGCACATGTAGGATTGCGGAATTCCTACCTAGGACCAGCAATTCCGCACAAATTATGCACTTTCGGCTGCGCAAATCCATTCCTCCCAAGGTGGCACAACCCATGCTCGTTAGAGAGTTCAACGGACTTAGCAAGGCACTGGTTGATAGATTCCAAATAAGTCGCAACAAACAACGAGTGAGAATGAGGGAGGAAGGGACATGAAGAAGCTCATCGTTCTGGCGCTGGTGGTGCTGGGCCTGCTTGCGATCATGCCGGCGATGGAAATCGACTCCTCGACCCAGGTGTTCAGCCGCGTGGGGATGGCCGAGAGCGGAGGCGGGGACTAATAGCCCGACTGACTCACTGTCTCCTCCCTTGGAAACCTTGAGGGCAGGAGAAGCTCCCAGGAAACTTGGGAAGCGAAACAATCAGAGCGAAGGGAGGCTGGTTCAGATCACAGGCCTCCCTTCGCTCTTTGTCCATTTAGGGCTCCCCACCGCTTGAGCAGGACTTACGGCTTGACAATCGTCAAAAGTGAAGCTATACGGAGGGTTACGCGCGCAGAACCTTCTGTTGAACTTGACTCGGTTGGCCAATTTGGGTTTCCGGATGATCCGACTCATCCTGGCTCTCTCTTTTCTCCTCCAGCCCCTCCTCTTGTCCGCCGTCTGGGCCCAAGACAAAGGTCAGGCAGCAACTCCCAAGTATGGGGGCACCTACAGACGGCCCCTCGTTAACAACCCCTCCACCCTCGACCCCGCGCTCATCAGCGACATCTACGGCTTTACGGTGGCGCAGCAGATCTTTGATGGCCTGGTGCAGTACGATGGAAGCCTCACCATCATTCCGGCCATCGCCGAATCCTGGAAGGCTAGCCGCGACGGCCTGAGCTGGACATTTCATTTGCGCAAGGGCGTAAAGTTCCATAACGGACGCGAGGTCACGGCTGACGATGTGATTTATTCCTTCACGAGGATCCTTGACCCTAAGGTGAAGTCCAAGGCGGCTGAGAACTTCACGAAGGTGAAGGGCGCCAAGGAATTCATTGAGGGCCGCGCCAGGACGGTCCAGGGGCTTCGAGCCGTCGACCGCTACACCCTCCAGATCGAACTGGTCGAGACATCTGCACCCTTTGTAGCCAGTCTAGCCATCGGCTACGCCAAGATCGTGCCTCGGGAAGTCGTCGAGGAACTCGGGCCCGAGTTCGGAAGCAGGCCTGTGGGCACGGGCCCCTTCAAGTTCGTCCGCTGGAAGAAAGACGAGGAGATCGTCCTGGAGGCGAACCAGGACTACTACGCCGGACGGCCTTTCCTGGATAGACTCGCATACAAAGTTTACCCCGGTGCGCCGTGGGATAAGATTTTCACCAGCTTTGAAAAAGGTGGACTTGAGGACACAGTCATCCCTGGCGCAGAGCTTGAACGGGTGCAGGAAAATCGGCGCTACCAGTTCGTCCGTCGTCCCATGTTGGGCGTTCGATTTTTTGGCTTCCAAACAATGCAGGGTCCTCTGAATAACCGGTTCGTCCGGCAGGCAATTAATTATGCTGTGGACCGGGAAGCTAATGCTCGGGATATCAACAAGAACCGGTACAAGCCGGGCCAGGGTTTCCTGCCTCCGGGAACGTATGGCTACGACCCTCAGTTTCGTCCGTACCCATTCGATCCCCAGCGTGCCAGGGCTCTCCTGGTGAAGGCCGGCTACCCGGGGGGGAAAGGTCTCCCCGTTCTCCAGTTCTGGTCGAGCGTCAAATCGCCCGACATCGAACTGGAACACGAGGCCATCAAGCGATACCTTGCGGATGTCGGCGTTCGGGTGGAATTCCACTACCACACCAACTGGCCGGAATTCAAAGCGATGGTGCAGGGAGGCAAGCTGCCGATATTCCGCTGGGGCTGGTTCGCAGACCTGCCGGAGCCGGATAACTTCCTCTACAATCTCTTCCACTCCCGAGGCCCGACCAACATCACCAGCTATCACAACCCGCAGGTGGATCGCCTCCTGGATCGGGCTCGGGCAGAACAGGAATATATGAAACGGGTGGATCTGTATCGCGAGGCTGAACGGCTCATTATGGAGGACGCACCCATTATTCCCCTCAGTTACTACAGCTACGAACGCCTCTTCCAGACATACGTGCAGAGCATCGAGGTCAGTGCCTTGGGTGACCCCTACATTCCCATGCGGAAGATCTGGCTCGCAAAATGAGTGGGGAAGTGCGGCCAAAGTGGCCCTGGGCTGACTGGGCGGCGCGCCTGAGCTTCCGAAAGAAGCTGGCGCTCATGGTGAACCTCCTGATCATCCTGCTGATCGTGGGCGCGGCCTTCCTGGTCGAGCGCCGGCAGCGGAACGCCATCGTCCGAGAGGTCGAGAAGCGCGCCCTCATCATGGCCCGGGCCCTGGAAAGCGCCACGGCGGCGGACTTATTCACTTACAACTATGTGTCCATCGAACAGTCGGTGCTCAAGTTCAGCAAGGAGCCCGACCTTGTGTACGCCGTGGTGCTGGATAAGGAGGGCAATCTCGCCGCCCAGTTCCTTCTCGACTACCCGCTGAACAGACTCCTGAACCGGCGAGCGGAGGGCCGGAAACCTGGCGGCCCGACGGTGGACCAGGTCCACGTCCCGGGGACCGAACGGGAAACGGTGTACGACGTGAACCTGCCGGTGATGATCGAGGGCTCGCCCGATCCGTGGGGAAGGATCCGTCTGGGCATCTCCCTCAAAGGGATGTACGAAGAAATCGCGCGGACCCGCTGGGAGATTGCAGGCTTCGGCATCCTGGCCCTGGTCGTGGGGAGCGCCGCCGCCACCACCCTCGCCAGACGCATGACCCGGCCGATCCAGGCCCTGACGCAGGGTGTCGCCGCCGTGGGTCGCGGAGATCTGAGCCAGCGGATCGAAGCCACCTCCCAGGATGAGCTGGGCCGACTCTCTGCGGCCTTCAATGAAATGACCGCCCAGCTCGCCCGGGTGCGCGAGCTGGAGGAGCGCCTGCGGCGCGCCGACCGGTTGGCGGCCCTGGGGACCATGGCCGCCGGCATCGCCCACGACATCCGCAATCCCTTGACCTCCATCCTGATCTTTTCCCAGCTCATGTCCCTGCACCACGATGATCCGGACGTCCGGGCCAAATTCGACCGGGTCGTCCCGAGAGAGCTGGAACGGGTCCAGGCCGTCATCGAGGACATGATGGAGCTGGCGCGTCCGAGCACCCTGAACCTGGAGCCGACCAACCTGAACGAGGTCTTGATGCAGGTGTTGGAAATGTTCGAAGGCCAGGTCGCGGCTCAGGGCATCAAAGTCGGGCGAGAGTTCGATCGTGATCTGCCGTTCTGTATGGCCGACAGGAAGCGTCTCCACCGCTGCTTCAGCAACATCATCGCCAACGGCATTCAGGCCATGGCCGGCGGTGGAGATCTGACCGTCCGCACCAGCGTGATCCCCACGACCTCCGGCGACCCTGCCATCGCCGCAGGGGCGGGCGTCTCAAACGGGCCGGCGATCCGCGTGGTCATCGCCGACACGGGCCAGGGCATCCCCCCGGATCGCCTCTCCCGGATCTTCGATCCCTTCTACACCACCAAGGAGAAGGGCCTCGGCCTCGGCATGGCCATTACCCACCGCATTATCGAGGACCACAAAGGCAACATTGACGTGCAAAGCCAGGTGGCCCTCGGGACGACGTTCACGATCCATCTTCCGGCGAGCCTGTAGCCCCCCCCTACCTCCCCACGCGCGGTGCCTGCTCTCATCGCACCCATCCCCCAAGACCTCCGAAGGGTGGACCGACCGCAGATACACGCAGATGAGCACAGAGAACCAGAGCTTGACGGAAGGCGGATCTCACGGTCGCGCAGCAGCACGCGTTGTCGGTCTCTTATGATGGAGTCATGGTTGGGGAGTACGCGGCCGATCTTCTTGTCGAGGGTGTGGTCCGGGTGGAGCTGAGGGCCGTCAAGGCCCTGGACGAAGTCCATATGCCCCAATGGTGGACGGTGCGAATTCCGGTTGACAGCCCGGAATGGGCGACTCCGTACTGCCATTCGGAGCCGCTGTCAAGCTGCTTCGAGACCGACGTGGCCCACGATCAGGGAGCCGGTCGCATCGAGTCGGGACCCGGGGCTCCGTCAACTCCAACGGAGCGTAAGGAGAATTCGGAAGCAACGTCCCCTAGTCGACCGGAAACAACGTCCCTTAGTACGTCCCCTGATACAGTGCGAGGGCGCTTGCATTTGCCCTCAAAGAAGTTTGCAGCCTCGCTCACTGCATACAAGCGAATGGTCCAGACAGAGTTGCATCGCCTCCTTTTGGGTGTGTTGCGGATCCGGGCCGATCGCTTGGAACTGTTGGCCGCGAAGATTTCTTGCGAAACACACCCATGAGGGGGGTTGGGGGGGATCAGATGCCCCGGGAGGATCAGGTCCACCGGGTGGGTCAGGTCCACCGGATGAGCCAGGGGGCGTTGGACTGGTTCCGCCGGGCCCTGGAGCAGGTCCCCGAGACCTTGGAATCGGTTCACGAGACCTTGGAACAGGTACATCGGGTCCTGGCTGCGGTCCGGGGAGTGGATCTCCCGTGGGCAAACCCCGCGATTGACCCGCCATCGTTTGCGTATAATCGTTGATAGCCGGGCCTGGGGCAACGTGGACGTTCTCGTCACGCGTTGGTGGACTTTGCGACGTGCTGAACATGGAATCGACCGATGTCACATCGTCGACGTGTGCCTGAGCTGACGGCAACATGACCAGTACGGCAAGGAGCAATACTGCATTCATCGTTGATTCACCTTATACGCCTTCTGATCACCTTCCGCTCACCATCCCGTGTTGCGGGCCGTAGTTGACTGAGTGGACGTCTGGTCACTCTGGGCCGCCCACAGGCCGCGCGATTCCTGTGGGATTCCGTCCGGACACCGGGGCATGGGCGAAGGGGTACCACCAGTCAGAGTCGCTGTCAAGTTGCTCCGGGACCAACGGGTCCCTTATTCTGCGGGGATGGCAAAGACCATCGCCAGAGCGGACCATCGGGAGGTTTACTTAGTCAGGAACGTCCCCCATTCGTCCC
>JACQVO010000159.1 GCA_016209725.1 Candidatus Methylomirabilota bacterium
GGACCAGCCGGCTCTTGGGGACGCCGACCGACTCGGGCGTCATGATCTCGTAGGTCAGCGGCTTCTGGAGGACGCCGTGCTGGTGGATGCCCGCCTCGTGGGCGAAGGCGTTGGCGCCCACGATGGCCTTGTTGGGCTGGACGCTGATCCCGGTGATGGACTGGAGCAGCTTGGAGGTGCGGTAGAGCTCCTCCGTCTTGATCCCGGTCTCGTAGGCCATCAGGTCCTTGCGGGTGCGCAGGCTCATCACGATCTCTTCCAGCGAGGCGTTCCCCGCCCGCTCGCCGATGCCGTTGATGGTGCACTCCACCTGGCGGGCCCCGGCGCGCACCGCCTCCAGGGAGTTGGCCACCGCCACCCCGAGATCGTCGTGGCAGTGGGCGCTGACGATGACGCGGTCGATGTTCGGGACCCGGTGCATGAGGTCGCGGATGCGCTGGCCGAATTCCCAAGGCAGGCCGTACCCCACGGTGTCCGGGATGTTGATGGTGGTGGCCCCGGCCTTGATGGCCGCCTCCACCACCTTGCACAGGAAATCCTGGTCGGTCCGGTGGGCGTCCTCGGCCGAGAACTCCACATCCTCGGTGTACCGCTTGGCCCGCTTCACGGCCGCCACGGTGGCCTCCAGGACCTCGTCCTGGGTGGACTTGAGCTTGTACTTGATGTGGATCTCGGAAGTCGCGATGAAGGTGTGGATGCGCGGGCGCTCCGCATGCTTCAGCGCCTCCCAGGCCCGATCGATATCGATATCCTTGGCCCGGCACAGGCCCGCCACCACCGGACCGCCCTTGATGTGCTGGGCGATGGTTTTGACGGCCTCGAAGTCGTCCTCGGAGGCAATGGGAAACCCGGCCTCCATGACGTCCACGCCCAGGCGGGCGAGCTGCTTCGCCATCTCCAGCTTTTCCTTGGTGTTCATGCTGTACCCCGGCGACTGCTCGCCGTCCCGGAGCGTCGTATCGAAGATGAGGATGCGATCACCCATGATCCGATTCCTCCAGCGAACCGTCCGCGCCCTAGTGCTTGCCGGGGGCGGGCTGTTCGGTGCTGTCTACAGGATGTCGTTTTTGCCAGGCCGGCAGCGCACGCACGATGCCGGACGCCGCGTACAAGAAAAAGAACAGGAACAGGAAGAGGCTGGGGTGCGCCGCCACGACCAGGAGCACCAGGAGCAGCGTCGTCATGATAGTGAACGGCCGCCGCCGCCGCAATTCCAGCCCCTTCAGGCTGCGGAAGCGGATCTTGCTCACCATGAGGAACCCCAACCCGTACATCCCCAGCAAGACGCCGGCGGTCGTCGCTTGGGCAGGGATCAACTCCCGCCCGTACACGACTACCGCCGAGGACTCCTTCATGAACAGCACGAAGGCGGCCACCACTGCAGCCGCGGCCGGGATGGGCAGCCCGACGAAGAAGCGCTTGTCCAGGCTGCGGGTCTGGACGTTGAAGCGGGCCAGGCGGAAGGCGCCGCAGGCGGTGAAGGCGAATGCCGCCAGACCGCCGATCCAGCCGAAGGGCTTCAGGGCAAAGACGTAGGCCAGCAGACCCGGCGCGACCCCGAAGGAGACCAGATCCGCCAGCGAGTCCAGCTCGATCCCGAGGTCGCTGGTGGCCCCCGTCATGCGGGCCACCCCGCCATCGAGATAGTCGAAGACCAGGGCCAGCAGGATGGCGACGGCGGCCCCCAGGTACTCGTCGTTATACACCGCCACCAGGGCATAGAAGCCGCACGAGAGATTCCCCAGCGTCAGGATGCTGGGGAGCAGGTAGACGCCCCGCCGCATGCGGCGCCGCATTCCGGCCCGGCTGCCCTTCATGGCTTCCCCTCCGGCTTCGGCCTCCGGGGAATTGAAAATTGAAAACCGATAATGCCAAACCGATCAACGACGGAGGCGGTGGCCCGGTTGTTCCGCCTCAGGCGGATCAGTTGTCCGTTTTGCATTGATAAGATCACGGGATGACCCCCAGGATTGTAGAGCCTCCCTTGACCGTCTGGCCACGGCGCACCTTCAGCTCCGCGGTGGCCGGGAGGATGCAGTCCACGCGGGAACCGAAGCGGATCAGGCCGATCCGGTCGCCCGCCGTCACCTTCTGGCCAGGCTTCACCCGGCAGACGATCCGGCGTGCCAGAAGCCCGGCGATCTGCTTCACCCATACGTCCCCGTCGGGGGAGGCGAAATGGATCAGTGTCTGCTCGTTCTCCGCCGAGGCCGCCTCCCCCCAGGCCGCCACGAACCGGCCCGGGGAATGGGTCACGGCATTCACGACCGCAGTGAGGGGCGCCCGGTTCACGTGCACATCGAAGACCGAGAGGAAGATGCTCACGCGGGTGAGCGGCTCGCCGAACGGCCCCCTCCAATCCGGAAAGAGTTTGATGGCGACGATCCGCCCGTCCGCCGGGGCCAGGATCAGCCGCTCCCCTCGAGGAATCGCCCGCTCGGGGTTACGGAAAAAATACGCCAGGAACGCCGCCAGCAGCAGAACCCCGCTGGCCATCCCGGGAAGGCGCAGCCCGAAGAGGAGCGCGCTCACTCCCAGGGTGGGCAGGATAAAGGCCAATCCGTCCCGCTCGATCGGCAGTCGAAAGCCCCTGGTCGAAGGCAAATTGGTCACTTATACCACCTCGATCCGACTCCATTCAAGAACAACCTGAGGCTTTTCCTCCCCTGGGCTGGTTCCCTGGTCATTTGTCGGCGCCAGCCGAGGACAGCGGCGTCTCTTCGGCCATTCAGTTTTTCTTGTTCAGTTGCGTGCGGACGAGATCGGGAAGTTTCGAGAGTGCGTCGGGAATCCGAGAGGGATCCTTGCCCCCCGCCTCGGCCACGTCCGGCCGTCCGCCCCCCCCGCCGCCCGTCAGCACGGCCAGGTCTCGCGCCAGGTGGCCTGCGTGCAGCCTGGACGTGAGGTCCCTGGTTACCATGGTGACCCAGGTGACCCGCTCCCCCGCCTGGCTGGCCAGGATCACCACGCCGCTCCCGAGCTGCTCCCGCAGGCGATCGCCCAGGTCCCGCATCCCCTTGGGATCCCGGAGATCCACCACCGACGCCACGACGCGGATCCCGTCCACATCCTTCGCCTCTCGGATCAGGCCCTCCAGTGTCCCCGCCGCCAGCCGGCTCTGCAGGCGCTGGATCTCCCGTTCCAACTCGCGCGTCGTGCCGGTCAGTTTCTCCAGCTTCTCCGTGAGCTCCAGGGGGCGCGCCTTGACCCGTTCCGCCGCTTCGGCCAGCACCTGCTCTTCCTGACGGACATGGCGGAATGCCCCCGGCCCCGTGAAGGCTTCGATCCGGCGCACCCCCGACGCGACGCCTCCCTGACTCACGATCTTGAACAGGCCGATCTCGCCCGTGGCCCCCACGTGCGTCCCCCCGCACAGCTCGACGCTGAAGTCGGGCACCGTCACGACCCGGACGCGCTCGCCGTACTTCTCGCCGAAGAGCGCCATGGCGCCCGTGGAGAGCGCCCGATCCAGGTCCATGATCTCGATCCGCAGGGTCCGGTTCTCCCACACCTGTTCGTTGACGAGTTCTTCGATGCGCTCCACTTCGCGATCCGCGAGGGGGCTCCAGTGGGAAAAGTCGAAGCGCAGGCGATCCGGCGCCACCAGGGATCCGGCCTGCTTCACGTGGTCGCCCAGGACCCGCCGGAGGGCCGCGTGCATGAGGTGCGTGGCCGTGTGGTTCTTGGCCGTCACTTTTCGGTGGGAGGCGTCCACCACGGCATGGACCGTCGCTCCGGTGGTGAGCCGTCCTCGCCTCACGCGGACGCTGTGCAGGACCAGCGCCGGGACCGGCCGTCGGGTGTCCAGAACCTCCGCCACCGTTCCGTCCGATGTGAGCCTGCCCACGTCTCCCACCTGGCCACCCGCCTCGGGGTAGAACGGCGTCCGGTTGAGCAGGATCTCTCCGGCCTCCCCTTCCGCCAAGGCCGGGACGGCCCTGCGCTCCTCCCCCACCAGGATGGCCTCGACCACCGCCTCCGCCTGGACGGCCTGGTGCCAGAGCGGCTCGACGCTGAGTCGTGTCGTCAGGTCCCTCAGCCGCGCCGGGACCTCCACTTCGCCGGAGCCCACCCAGGACTCCCGCGCCCGCGTCCGCTGCTCGGCCATCTTCTGCTCGAAGTCAAATTCATCTAGACCAAGATTCCTCTCAGACGCCATGTCCCGAAGCAAGTCTACCGGGAAACCATACGTGTCATACAAACGGAAGATATCCTCACCACTAACTGTGAGGCTGTCGATAAGTTTGTAGCGAGCCAGCAACTCTTCAGCCAATCTGAGGCCGACATCAAGAGTGTGACTAAACCTTTCCTCCTCGTTGAGCGTCACCCGCCCAATATAGTCACGGCTGTCCGCCAGCTCTGGATAGGCCCCCTGCATCAGTTCCACCACACGCCCCGTCACCCCGGCCATGAATGGCTCCTTCAGGCCGAGGAGCCGCCCGTGCCGCAGCCCCCGGCGCAGGATCCGGCGGAGGACGTAGCCGCGTCCCTCGTTGCTGGGGAGGATGCCGTCGGTCACAAGGAATGCGGTGGCGCGCGCATGATCGGCAATAACCCGCATCGAAACGTCAAGGCGGGGATCATACCCATAGGGCTTTTCCGTCAACTCCTCGACCATCCGAATGATCGGGCGCAGGAGATCGGTGTCGAAGTTGCTCGAGACGCCCTGGAGGATGGCGGCGATTCGTTCCAGCCCGGCCCCCGTATCGATGCTCGGCCGAGGCAGTGGCGTCAGGGCGCCATTGACGCTCCGCTCGAACTGCATGAAGACCAGGTTCCACAGCTCCAGGTAGCGGTCACAGTCGCACCCCAAAGCGCAATCAGATCTGCCGCAGCCCATCGCCGGTCCCTGGTCGAAGACGATCTCCGAACACGGCCCGCAGGGGCCTGTATCCCCCATGGCCCAGAAGTTATCCTTGGTGGAACAGGCGACGATCCGGCTCTCGGGGACGTACCGCCGCCAGAGCGTCCGGGCCTCCTCATCGGGACCGAGACCCATGGCGGCATCGCCCTCGTGGATCGTCACCCACAGCCCCTCGGCGGGAAGACCCAGCGCTCCGGTCAGAAACTCCCACCCGTAGTCGATGGCCTGCTCCTTGAAGTAGTCGCCGAAGGAGAAGTTGCCCAGCATTTCAAAGAAGGTGTGGTGGCGGGCGGTGCGGCCGACATTCTCCAGGTCGTTGTGCTTGCCGCCGGCCCGGACGCATTTCTGCACGGTGACGGCGCGGGAATAGGGGCGCTTCTCCTTCCCGGTGAAGACATCCTTGAACTGGACCATCCCGGCGTTGGTGAAGAGCAGCGTCGGGTCAGCCTTGGGCACCAGCGGCGAGCTGCCGACATGGGAATGCCCCCGCTGGGCGAAATAGTTGACGAATCCACTGCGAATCTCGTTTCCCGATTTGGACGTCATGGCCATCCTGGTGCCCGCCTCACCTGCTCTTCGCGCAACAGCATTGGAAATTGGTCATTGGTCATTGGTCATTCGACTCGTCCCCGTGGGGGAAGTGCTTCCGGCACAGGGCGAGAACGATCTCGACGGCGAATCCGAGCCGTGTCAGGTGTGCCGCCAAGCGCCGTCGGGCCACGGCCTGCGCAAGTCCCCGGAGCCCCTTCAGCTTGCGTGTGGCCGCGGCCTCGGCGACCTCCCGGGCCGACGTGCCGGCAAAGGCCTCATCCAGCGCGTTCGAGATCTCGGCATCGGCAATGCCTCTGGCCCGCAGCTCATTGGCCAGCCGCGCCGGTCCCAGGGAACGACGATGGGCCCGGGTGCGAGCCCAGGCCCTGGCATACTCGGCGTCGTCCAGATACCGGGATGCCCTCAGCCGGGCCAGCACGGCGTCGATCTCTGGGGGAGGGTAGCCCCGCCGCAGGAGGCGCTGCCGCAGTTCCTGCGTGCTCAAGGCGCGCATTGCCAGCAGCTTGACGGCCGCCTCCCAGGCATCCGGTCGCTCTGCGGGTTCCTTGTTCTTCGCGAGCCTCCCCCGACGATTCACCAGATCGGATTTCCCTCACTCCCCAATCCGCATTCCCTGCCCGCCGCTCCGCTCCGGCAGGCGGGCGCAATCCCAAATCACAGCCGCGTCATCCCCGGAATCGCCTTGGGGACCTCCTCGTGTATCCCCTGCCACGTCGCATCGGCCGTGGACTCGATCCCCCGGACCCGCAGGGCGAAGTCGTCGGGGTTGCTGCACCAGTGGAGGGCCTCCTCGTACGTGATGAGGCCGCGGGTGTACAGGGACATGAGGGACTGGTCGAAGGTCTGCATGCCGTACTGGCTGACGCTGCCGGCGATCGCGTCGTTCAGCTTTCGCGTCTTGTCCGGGTCGACCACGCATTCCCGCACGGTGGCGGTGGCGATGCAGACCTCCACGGCGGGCACTCGGCCCTTGCCGTCGGCGCGCGGGATCAGCCGCTGGGCGATGATCCCCTTCAGGACCGCACCCAGTTGCAGCCGGATCTGCTTCTGCTGGTAGGGCGGGAAGACGGAGATGACCCGGTTCACGGTCTCGGTGGCGTCCAGCGTGTGGAGCGTGCTCATGACCAAGTGGCCCGTCTCGGCCGCCAGGATGCCGGTGGAGATGGTCTCGTAGTCCCGCATCTCGCCCACCAGGATGATGTCGGGGTCCTGGCGCAGGGCGCTCCGCAGGGCCTCGCTGAAGGAGGGGGTGTCCACGCCCACCTCGCGCTGGTTGACCAGGCACTTCTTGTCCCGGTGCAGGAACTCGCTGGGGTCCTCGATGGTGAGGATGTGCCCCGAGCGATTGGAGTTGATGTAGTCGATCATGGCAGCCAGGGTCGAGGACTTGCCCGAGCCGGTCGTGCCGGTGACGAGGATCAGCCCGCGGGGCTCCATGGCGATCTTCTCCAGGACGGGGGGCAGGTTCAGCTCCGGGATCGTCATGATCTTGATGGGGATGACCCGCATGACGAGGCCCACCGTGCCCCGCTGCTGGAACACGTTGGCCCGGAACCGGCCCAGGCCCGGCACGCTGTAGGCGAGGTCGATCTCGCAGCGGTCCTTGAAGCGCTCCCGCTGCTTGGCGTTCATCACGCTGGCGGCCATGGTCACCACGGCGTCCTGGCCGAGGCGCGGCATCTCCATCAGCGGGACCAGCTTGTCGTCGATGCGCAGGACCGGCGGGCTCCCCACCTTGAGGTGGAGGTCGGAGGCCTTCCGCTCCACCGCCACCTTGAGCAGGTCGGGTAGATCCATCTATCCCTCCGTCTCGGCGGGCGCGCCCATGCCCAGGACCGCTCGCAGCTTGCCCTCGATCTCCTCCGCCATAAGGGGGTTCTCCTGCAGGAACCGCCTGGCGTTCTCACGCCCCTGGCCGATCCGCTCGCCCCCAAAGGCGTACCACGCCCCGCTCTTCTCCACCACAGTGTGGGCCACGCCGAGATCCAAGAGACTCCCCAGGCGGGAGATCCCTTCTCCATATATGATGTCGAACTCCGCCTCGCGGAACGGCGGCGCGACCTTGTTCTTCACCACCTTGACCTTCACCCGGCTGCCGATGACCTCATCGCCGTCCTTGATGGCCGAGATCCGGCGGATGTCCAGGCGGACCGAGGCGTAAAATTTCAATGCCCGGCCGCCGGTGGTCGTCTCGGGATTGCCGAACATGACGCCGATCTTCTCGCGCAGCTGATTGATGAAGATCACGCAGGTGCGGGACTTGCTGATGGCGGCGGTGAGCTTGCGCAGCGCCTGGGACATGAGGCGGGCCTGGAGGCCCGGCAGGGAGTCGCCCATCTCTCCGTCGATCTCCGCCCGGGGCACCAGGGCCGCCACGGAATCGATCGCCACCACATCCACGGCCCCGCTCCTGACCAGAACCTCGGTGATCTCCAGCCCCTGCTCTCCCGTGTCCGGCTGGGAGATCAGGAGGTCGTCGATGTTGACACCCAGAAGCTTGGCATAGTTGGCGTCCAGGGCGTGCTCGGCATCCACGAAGGCCGCCGCGCCACCCCGCTTCTGCGCCTCGGCGATGATGTGGAGGGCCAGGGTCGTCTTGCCGCTGGATTCGGGGCCGAAAATCTCCACGACCCGGCCCCGGGGGACCCCGCCGACGCCCAAGGCGTAATCCAACTCCAGGGAGCCCGTGGCGATGGTCGAGACCGGCAGGAGGGCGCCTGAGATCCCCATGCGCATGATGGCACCCTTGCCGTAGAGCTTTTCGATCTGGGAGACGGCCAGATCCAGCGCCTTATCCCGGTCCTTCCGCTCTTCCTTGACGGGCAGCTTCCGCGGTGCCACCTCGGCCATGAGAACCCCCTTAGCCCCTTGAGATTGGCGCGTTTCGGGCTGCTGGCAGCCTACGTGATTTCCCCGGTGAAGTCAACAGGATACCCGCGCCTCCTGCGCGGAGCACCGATGCTCTCCTCGGCTCACGGCTCACGGCTCTCGGCTCTTTCGGTTTGGGGGTTGACAGGGGGATGCGCTGTGGATAAGGTGAGGCCGCTGCCGACAGGGAGGGGAACAATTCGGGGCATCGCCCGGAGGACCCCCATGTCGAACCCTGAGGACCCGCCTTCCAGCGACGATGTTGAGTTCCCCGCCTTCACAGGCCCGGAGCGACGCTCGGGGCTCGAGCGGCGACAGAGCCGCAAGCCCCAGCCTCCGCCCGGCCAGACGGAGCGCCGCCAGTCGGTCCGCCGGCGATCCGATCGGCTCGCCGCCGAGGGGATCATTCGAATAGGCATGCCGGGATTGGGGGAGCGACTGTACCGCCGCGTCCAAATCGAGGTCCCGGTGATCTGCCGTCCCCTCCGAGCTTCCCCTCCATCCGGCAAGGCCGTCCGGCGTGGAATGACGTTCACCCTCGCGCCTGGCGGGTTGGGCATGCTCCTGGATGAGGAGTTCTCCGTCGACACCCATCTGGAGGTACTGGTCCGCTTCGAGGGGGACCTGCTGGCGGCCGACGTCCGGGTCGTGAGCGTGATCTCCCACGGGGGCAGATTGCTGCACAATTGCCGCTTCACGCGCCTGGGAACGGCCGACCGCAACTGGCTGACCGAGTACCTGCGCGTCCGGGACGCGCCGTCATTCTAACCCTGATCCGGAAAAACATCGGATTGGAGCTAGGAGAAGGGGCGGCGTGGACGTCGGCCGGGTCGGGAGCGCTATGCGCGCGTGGCATGCTCTGCAAAATGGTTATCGGCAGTTGCGGCTGCAGACCCGGCTCGCCCTGTATATCGTCCTGCTGGTCACGGTCCTCTTCGCCCTCCTGATTCCCGCCGTCCTGCTGATCCAGGAATCGGCTATCCTGGGGACAGCGCGGGAGAACGGCCTCCAACTGGTGTCCATCTTCGCCTTCAGCAGCGTGCCGGCCCTGGTGGCGGATGACTTCCTCGGGCTCCGCCAATTGGTCAACAGCCTGGAGCGGGAGCGCGACATCCGCTACGCCATGATCCTCGACCTCGACGGCCGGGTGCTGCTCCATACGCTGCTGACCGAGACGGGGGCGCTGTACCGGGATCCCCTGACCCTGTACGCCCTGGCGGTGAATGAACCATCCCTCCAGGAGACGCACTCTCCGCGGGGCGAGATCCTCTACGACTTCGCCGCGCCCGTCCTGATCCTGAATCAGCGGCGGGCGATCGCCCGGATCGGGATCTCGGTTGCCGACGAGTTGCTCCTGATCCGCCGGACCCGGAACACCATCCTCGGCCTGGGCGTGGTCAGCCTGGCAGCGGGCCTGATCTGGGCCCACCTTCAGGCCCGGCGAATCACCCGCCCAATCCGGGCCCTGGCGACCGCGGCGGGTGCCGTGGCGCGGGGGGACCTGGAACACCGCATCACCAGTGAAGAGCAGGACGAAGTGGGGCATCTGGCCGACGCTTTCAACCGGATGGCCGACTCCCTGCGGGCACGATTCGAGGTGGATCGGGAATTGTCCTCCACGCTGAACTTCCAGACGGTCCTGGAGACCCTGGTCCGCCACGCCCGACGCCTCTGCGGGGCGGACGTCGCTTTCCTGGCGTACCGCCACGGCGATGCGTCTGTGGCCCCCGTGGCGGCCTGGGCCGGAGCCGTGGGCACCGCGTTCCGCGACTGGGTGATCCGCCCGGGCCAGGGCCATGCGGGCTGGGTCCTCCGCGAGGGCCGCATCTCTGCGCCACCCAACCCCGCCACCGACGCCGACCCGCACGAAGCTCGCGTCCTGGCGGAGGAGGGGGTGCTGGCCTTGATCCTCGTCCCCATCCGGCTGAAGCAACACTGCGTCGGTGTGCTCGGCCTGGGAGGCCGGCAGGGGATCACCTTCAGCGAAGGGACACGGGAGATGCTCCAGCGTCTCGGAGATCAGGCGGCCGTGGCCCTGGCCAACGCCCTCGCTTACCGGGAGATCGAACTGCTCAACTTGGGGCTGGAGGCCAAGGTGGCGGAACGCACCCGCGATCTGTCGCAGGCCAACGCCGCCCTGGAAGCCTCCCACAGCAAGCTCCAGGCACTCGACCGCCTGAAGTCCGATTTCGTCTCCAACGTCTCCCACGAGTTGCGCACGCCTCTCACGGCCATCCGGATGTCCGTGGACAACCTGCTGGACGGCGTGGCTGGAGAGATCAGCCCGACGCTTCAGCGCTACCTCACCAAAGTGAGGAACAACACGGACCGCCTGGGACGTCTCATCGCCGACCTGCTGGATCTGTCCCGCATCGAGGCCGGCCGGGTCGAGCTGCGTTCCGCCCCGGTCCCGGTCGGGGAGATCATGCAGGAGGTGGCGGAGAGCCTGCGCCCCATGGCCGGCGGGAAAGGGGTGGACTTGGCCGTCCTGCCCGGCGTGTCGCCCGCCATCGCCTTCGTGGACCGGGACAAGCTTCAGCAGGTCCTCATCAATCTGACGGAGAACGCGGTGAAGTTCACGCCTGCCGGCGGTACGGTCGCCCTCTCGGCACGCGTGGTGGATTGGTGCAGTTGCGGATCCATGGATCCGTCCGGACCCACCCACCGGCCCGCCGATCCACCCAGCCACGTCACGACAAAAGTCGTCGAGTGTACAGTGGAAGATACGGGCGAGGGGATTCCGCCGGAGGAACTCGGGGCCATCTTCGGAAAGTTTCACCAGGTCCGCCGCCCCGGGCTGCAGAAGGCGCAGGGGACAGGCCTCGGCCTTTCCATCGCCAAGAGCCTCATCGAACTCCACGGCGGTCGGATTTGGGTGGAGAGTCAGGTGGGTCGGGGCAGCCGTTTTGTGTTCACCCTCGCGGCGGCGGAGGCGCGGACCCTGGCAAAGGTCGAGGGGCAGGCCGGGCTCCGGCCATGACGAGCCCGCGCCACCGGACCCTCGATGTGGCCGACGACCCCGACCGGAGCATGCGCGCCGCCTTCATCTGCGTGGTCCGCCAGCGCGGGGGTGCCTGCCTCAGGCGTGCTCACGTCGCGGATCCTCCCTGTCAGCGATTCACGCGGTACTTCGCCACGACGCGGGGATCGAGCTCGACGCCAAGCCCCGGTCGGTCGGAGAGTTCGAGGTGGCCCGTCGTGTCCACCAGCAGGGGGTCGCGGGCGAGGTCGGCCATCAGGGGATGCGCCGGGAAGACCATCTCGGCCATGCTGGCGTTGGCGACGGCCCCCAGCAGGTGGGCCGCGGCCGCCACCGCCACCGCCGACCCGTGGATGTGGGGGGCCAGCGGCAGATGCCAGGCCTGGGCCAGGTGGGCGATCTTGAGGCCGGAGGTCAGGCCGCCGGACCAGGCCACGTCCGGTTGGACGAAGTGGACGGCGCGGGAGACGATGTAGTCCCGAAAGCTCACCGTCCCATAGCTGCACGTCTCGTAACCGGCCAGCGGGATCCCCACCTTGGCGGCCACCTCGGCGCTGCCGGCGACGTCATCCGGGCAGACTGGTTCCTCGTACCAGTAGAGGTCCAGTGGCTCCAGGGCGCGGCCCATCTTCACGGCGGTCGGGACGTCCCAGGCGCCGTTGGCGTCGATCATCAAGCGCACCGTGGGTCCGATCGTCTCGCGGGCCGCCCGGACCCGGGCCGCATCCTCCGCCAGCGAGACCTCGCATGTGCCTCGGTGCGCCATGGCGCGCAGCGGGCTGCCCTCGATCTCGCTGTTGCGTCCGACCTTCATCTTCACGGCGCGAAAGCCGTGCCGGCAGTACGCCTCCATCTCCGCGCAGAGCTCCCGGATCCCCTTGCCCTCAGCATAGAAGCCTCCCGTGGCATAGGCCGGCACCCGGCGACGGTAGCCGCCCAGCAGACGCCAGAGGGGCATCCCGCTCATCTTCCCCCGCAGGTCCCATAGGGCGATGTCGATCCCGCTCATGGCGGCGATGAGGAGCCCCCCGCGGGCGTGCTTGTAGGCGCGCTGGTGCATCCGTTCCCACAGCCGCTCGATCTCCCGCGGGTCCTCTCCCACGAGGTGGTCCCGGAGCTCGCCCTCGATGACCGTCCGGGTCGAGCCAAGCGGTCCGCCGAAGTGCGCCGCCTCACCGAGGCCGACCAGGCCGTCGTCGGTCTCGACCTCGACGAGAAGCGCGGGCTTGGTGGCCATGCTGTAGTTGGCATCGAAGACCGGCTGTGGCAAGGGGAATTCCAGCGGGATGGTCCGGACGTCGCGAACTTGCATGGCATTTCTCCGGCAATGGGGGATATGGGCAGCCCTGGGAGCGAACGCACCTTGCGGGCCGGCGCGGAGTCTAGCGCATGTTCCTATGCGCGTTCAAGTTGTTCCGATTCGCCACGATAGCTGTTTCAGTTCGGATTGGTATTGACGCCTGAAAAATTTGGCGTAACTTACATGCAGAATTTCTGATATTCACAAGGAGTGGCCGGTCACGAGCTGGAATGAGGACCTGGCGCACTGACTGACGGAGAAAGGGCGGATTGATGACCAGAGCTGACGAAATCAGCGAGAAGGAGACCAGGGTCAGGCAATTCCTCCACGCGCACAGTCTGCGGGCGCTGCTGCTCAAGCGCCAAGCCAATTTCTCCTGGATGACGGGCGGCGGCCTGAACAGCATCGGCATCGCCACGGATGTGGGCGGCAGCTCCCTTCTCGTCACGGAGACCGCCAAGTACGTCATATCGAACAACATTGAAGCCCCCCGCATGATCCATGAGGAAGAGGTCGAGAAGCTGGGGTTCAGCCTCAAGACGTTTCCCTGGACCGAGGACCTCGAGGCCGTCATTGTAAGAAGCCTGGTGGGGAAGGGACTCGTCGCCTGCGACCTGTTCGTGCCGGACACCCGCCTGATGGCGGATGAGATCGCCCGGCTCCGCTACTCGCTCACCCCGGGCGAGATCGAGCGGTACCGGTGGTTGGGGGAGCGGGCCTCCCGGGCTGTCGAGAAGACCTTGCTGGAAACCGCTCGCGGCGAGAAGGAGTCCGAAGACGGATCGACAAATTATTGATGCTCTCGGTCAACGCCCGAAAGGGAGGCCTCGTCCTCTGCCTAACACGCTTCGTCCATTTTGGCAAGGTGCCGCCGGCCCTGCAGAAACAGTATGAGGCCAACGTCCACGTGGACTGCACCCTGATGGCCCACACCCGACCCGGCGTCCCTGCCCGGGACGTCCTGCAGAAGGGGCTGGATGCCTACCGGGAGCAGGGATTCCCGGACGAATGGAAGCTGCACCACCAGGGAGGGCCGATCGGGTACCAGCCCAGGGATTACCGCGTCCACCCCGGGACGCCCGATCTCATCCAAGAGAACCAAGCCTTCACCTGGAACCCGAGCATCACGGGAACGAAGTCGGAAGACACCATCCTCGCCGCCGCGAGCGGCCCGGAGATGATCACTCCCCCTCTGCTTTACCCGACGCTTTCCATGGAAGCGGCGGGAGTCCGGTTCACCAGGCCGGCCGTCTTGGAGAAGGCATAGAGACGGGTGAACAGGGGGTGGGGGTTGGGGAGGAATTGGCCTCAACCCAGAGCCTGGATCAGAGAATGGCGAGGTCCCGCGGCGTGACCGTCAGGTACTCCGGGTCGCCGGTCGTCACCAAGATCGTGTCCTCTACGCCGACGACGCCGCGGCCCGGGAAAACAATCTTCGGCTCCACGGCCAGGGTCATCCCGGCCTCGAGGGTCACATCGGATCCCCTGGCCAGGTAGGGGATCTCGTCCAGCTCGACCCCCACCCCGTGCCCCACGAAGCTCACCTGTGCCGGGCCGGTATTCATGAATCGATCGGCGTAGCCCAATCGCTCCGCCACGGCCGCCGCCCGCGCGAAGACCCCACTCCCCTTTACGCCGGGGCGCAGGCCGGCCAGGACCTCCTCCAGGATCCGGAGACATGCCACGTGGGCCCCCGCCAGATCGTCGGGGAGCGCCCCCAGCGAAAACAGCCTCGCCTGATCCGAGTGGTACCCGTCGCAGGCCCCGGCATAATCCAGGAGAATCGGCTCGTGCGGTTGGATCCGCCGCGTGCCGACGCCGTTCCCGAAGGCAGGTGACAGCCCGGTTCCGCCTGTCGGGGATTCCATCATGGACGGGACCGCCCCATTCTCCCCGCTCAAGAGGTGTCCGTAGAAGCATTCCATGTTGAGCCGCCGCGTCCGGATGATCCCCTGATGACCGTGGCGGCGCGCCTCTGCCTCGATCTCTGCGGCCAGCTCCAGCTCCGTCATGCCGGGCCGCAGGACCTCCCGCAGCTTTGCGACCATGCGATCCTGGATGCTCGCGGCCCTCCGGATTCGCGCCACCTCGTAGGGCGACTTGACCATCCGGACCTCCCGGATCAGCCCGGACACGTCCACGAATTGCATCGTGGGAAACAGCCGGCCGATCCGGGCGTAGTGCTGGAGGGGCAGGACGTCGAACTCGAGGCCGACGCGCTTCAACGTCCCCAGGCCGTGCCGGGCCAGAAGCGCCGGCATCTCCCGGGGATTCTCCAGGGCTACCACATACTCGAGGGCCGATTCGGCGCGGGCGCGCTCCAGGCTCCGCCGCACCAGCAACAGTGGGGGTCCATCCCTCCCGATCACCAGCCAGGCATCCTGGACCGTGCCGGCAAAGTAGAACATATCGGCCGCCTGAAAAATGAAGACCGCTTCGGCGTCACCGGCCGCGGTCAGCCTTGCCTGGAGCCGGGCGATCCGGCTCTCCAGTTCCGGTCGCGGGGTCAACTCCATGCGTCTCTCAGTCTCCCGGAATTGCGAGGGCAAACAAGGGCGATCGGCAGTTCGCCTCTTCTCGAACGGCCGAACCGTCGAACGGTCGAACGTACTTCGCTGACGCGGCATCCTGCCCGATTGGCCGACGCGCAGTCAAGACAAAAAGCCTCCGACGCCCCGCTCCGGCTCGCCGCCGCAGCAGATGTCATTGAGACAGCGATTGACCTGCCTACGCCGCCCGTGCATAATGAACCGGAACGCGCAAGGGAAGCGTCCGTCAGACCCAGTCCAAAGAGGGAGAGGGGGCACGTCGTGATTGACCTCAAGAAAGTCAACGAGGAGCTGACCACGTATATCCGTCCCCAGACCTTCCCCGTCGCCGTCCGCATGCTTCGGCAGGGAGAGCCCCTTCCCGAGAAAGCCAAGCGCCCGTCGCGGGACTTCAAGAAGGGTTTCGCCAACTGCCAGACCATCGACATGGTGCGCCGCTACGGCTGGACCATCGCCCTCACGAGGGAGGACAGCATCTGCTCCCTGGGCATCGTCGCGCTCGGCTTCGACAAGGAGCTGAAGTTTTACCGGGATGGCAATCTGTGCGAGGCGATGTACACCGAGACGGCCGAGGCCGGCGCCCGCTCCGAGGCCGCGGTGGACAAGTTCGCCCACCAACAGTACCAGGGGATGGTGGCCGCGCCGTTGGAGCGATGCGACTTCGACCCCGATCTGATCTGTATCTACGCCAACCCGGCCCAGGTGATGCGCCTGGTCCAGGCGGCCCTGTGGAAGCGAGGGGGGAAACTCACGTCATCTTTCGGCGGGCGGATCGACTGCTCCGAGATCATCGTGACCACGATGAAGACCAACGAGTGCCAGGTCATCCTGCCCTGCAGCGGCGACCGGATCTTCGGCCAGACCCAGGACCACGAGATGGCCTTCGCCATCCCGTTCGCCAAGATCGAAGAGGTGCTGGAGGGTCTCCGTGGAACGCACAAGGGCGGCATCCGCTACCCCATCACCCAGTTCATGGAGTACGAGGGGAAATTCCCGCCCCGGTACATGGAGGTCAACAAGATGTGGGACGCCGCGGCCGGCAAGGTGCAATACACGCCCCGGGACCGGATCGTGGCCGCCTACAAACGCTCCTACGCGGATTCCGTGCCGGCCTATCCGATCATCGCCTCCTATGCGGGGGTCCAGGAAGGCTACACCATCCGGGAATATTGCAGCGACGCCAAGAAGGCCGTCAAGGCCCAGCTCAACATCTACGACAAGCATCGGCACGACGTCGTCCTGGCCTACACCGACCTGGCCAAGGAAGCGGAGGCGGCCGGCTGCACCGTGAAGTGGAGCGACACAATCGTCCCCAGTATCAGCGAGCACGTCCTGGCCGAGGACAGGGGCAAGCTGGCCCGGATGAACATCCCGGATCCGAAGAGCGCCGCCCGCCTGCCCATGTTCCTGGAGCTGTGCGAGGGGCTCATGGCCGCCAAGCTCCCCACGGCCGTGGGCGCCGTGGTCACGGGGCCCTGGACCGTGGCCATGCTCCTGCGCGGGCCCGAGGCCCTCTTGCTGGACACCGTGGATGATCCCCAGTTCGTCCAGGACCTCATGCGGTTCACCACCGAGTACATCCGGCAGTTCGCCGAGCTGGTGGTCGGAACGAAAATCGGGCTCTCCTTTGCGGAGCCCACCGCTTCCTGCAGCCTGATCTCTCCCGACAACTACACGGAGTTCATCAAGCCGTTCCATCAGGAGCTGGTCCAGCACTTCAAGAAGCAGAAAGTCAACTGCACGGTCCACATGTGCGGCATGACCCACCCGCTCTATGCGGACCTGGTGGATGCCGGCTTCGGCACCATCAGTATAGACATTGATCCGTCGGCCGACCAGTTGAAGGAATTGATGCGGGTGGCGGAGAAGAAGGCGGTGGTCATCGGCAATGTGGATGCGACGATTTTTGAGCGGGCCAGCAAGGCCGAGATCGAAGCCGAGGTGAAGCGCTGCCTGGCCACGGTGGGCGACCGGAGCGGCTACATCCTGTCCACGAGCTGCGAGATCCCGCCCACGTCCAAGCCCGAGATCGTCCAGTGGTTCATGGACGCCGCGCGGAGCCTGGGGCGGTACCAGCAGGAACTGGAGGCGTAATTCCGAGCACCGCTCACATCGCCAAGCAGAGGCCTGCTCGCAAGTTTGGAGAATCCCGAGGCACGGTGGGATTTGTTCCCGTTGCCAGCATAGCAATCCCGCCGGGGTGAAATTCTGCGGAGAGTGTGGAGCCCGGCTCGAATCACTCTGCCCTGTCTGCCAGACTGCCAATCCCCCCACGAACAAGTACTGCCACCAGTGTGGAGGCCCCCTGACGGGAGTGCCGCCGGCTGAGAAGTTCCCCTCGCCCCAGGCCTACACCCCCAAACACCTGGCCGAGAAGATCCTTACCTCCAAGGGCGCTATGGAAGGGGAGCGCAAGCAGGTCACGGTGCTGTTTGCCGATCTTAAGGGCTCCATGGAGCTCCTCGCCGATCGGGACGCCGAGGAGGCGCGAAAAATCCTCGACCCGGTCCTGGAGCGCATGATGGAGGCCGTCCACCGGTATGAGGGAACGGTGAACCAGGTTATGGGCGACGGGATCATGGCGCTCTTCGGCGCCCCCCTGGCTCATGAGGATCACGCGGCGCGCGCGTGCTACGCCGCCCTTGCCATGCAGGATTCGATTCACCGCTTCACCGAGGGCATCCGCTGGACACACGGCCTCGAGGTGCAGATCCGAGTCGGCCTCCACTCCGGCGAGGTGGTCGTCCGCGCCATCGGCGGCGACCTTCACATGGACTATACGGCTGTGGGTCAGACCACCCACCTGGCCGCCCGGATGGAGCAACTCGCGCCACCAGGGACCATCCGACTCACGACGGATACCTTGCGGTTGGCGGAAGGGTTTGTGCAGGTGAAAGGCTTGGGGCCGGTTCCGATCAAGGGGATGGCGGAGCCGATGGAGATCTTCGAACTCACCGGTGCGGGTCCGGTCCGGAAGCGCCTCCACGCTCTGGCAGCCCGAGGGCTCACTCGATTCGTGGGGCGGCAGTCTGAATTTGATGTTCTCTGCCGGGCCCTGGATCGGGCGGGCGCTGGCAATGGCCAAGTAGCGGCCCTTGTCGGGGAGGCCGGCGTGGGCAAGTCCCGCCTGGTCTGGGAATTGACCCACTCCCATCGGACCCAGGGCTGGCTCATCCTGGAAAGCGGTTCGGTTTCCTACGGAAAGGCCACGGCCTATCTGCCCGTCCTCGACATTCTCAAGACCTACTTCCAGATAGAGACCCGGGACGACACGCGGAAGATCCGCGAGAAGGCAACCGGGAAAATCCTTACACTGGACAGGGCGCTGGAACCCTTCCTGGCGGCATTCCTCGCCATTCTGGACGCACCGCTGGATGGTTTGGAGTGGCAAGCCCTTGACTCCACTCAGCGGCGGCAGCGAATCCTGGAAGGCATCAAACGCCTCATCCTTCGGGAGAGCCAAATCCAACCTGTCCTGCTCGTCTTCGAGGATCTGCACTGGATTGATTCCGAGACGCAGGCGTTTCTGGACAGTCTGGTCGAGGGACTTCCGTCCGCCCGGATCCTCCTGCTCACCAATTTCCGTCCCGAGTACCAGCACGGCTGGGGAGGCAAGAGCTACTACACCCAGCTTCGGATCAATCCGCTGGCCGTCGAGGGTGCCCTGGCTTTCCTCCAAACGATCTTGGGAGACAACCACGGCCTTCAACCGCTCACACAACTCCTCATCGAGCGGACGCAGGGCAACCCCTTTTTTCTGGAGGAGAGCGTCCGGACCCTCGTCGAAACCAAGGTCCTGACCGGCGAACCTGGGGCCTATCGCCTGGTGAAGGCCCTTCCCACCATTCAGGTGCCTGCGACGGTCCAGGCGGTGCTCGCGGCCCGGATCGATCGCCTGGCGCCCGAGCAGAAGCGCCTCCTCCAATCCGCCGCGGTGATTGGCAAGGACGTCCCGTTCGCCCTCCTCAAGGCCGTCGGTGATGTGCCCGAGGCGGACCTCCACCGCACCCTCGCGTTCCTGCAGGCCGCCGAGTTCCTCTACGAGATCAGCCTTTTCCCGGATCTCGAGTACACCTTCAAGCACGCCCTCACCCACGAGGTGGCGTACCAGGGCCTACTTCACGAGCGGCGGTGCGCCCTCCACATGCGGATCGTCGAGGCCATTGAACAGCTCCATCCCGTGCGGCTCACCGATCAGGCGGAACAGCTCGCGCACCACGCGTTCCGGGGCGAGGTCTGGCCCAAGGCCGTCACCTATCTCCGGCAGGCCGGCGCCAAGGCGGTCGCGCGGTCCGGATACCAGGAGGCGATCGGCCTCTTGGAGCAGGCGCTGTCGGCCCTTGCGTATCTTCCAGAGAATGCGGAAGCGCTCCGAGAGGCCATCGAGATCCGGGTAGAGCTCGGTCCGGTGCTGGTAACGGTCAAGGGCGGGGCGTCCCCCGAGGTCGAAAGGGCGTATGCTGAGGCCCGGGACCTGTGCAACCGGCTTCAGGACACGTCGCGGCTGTTCCCGGTGCTGTGGGGGCTCTGGTACGTCAACTTCAA
>JACQVO010000165.1 GCA_016209725.1 Candidatus Methylomirabilota bacterium
AGCTGCCCGTGCCGGCGTGGGACGAAGCCCGGGGCAGCCTGGCTGGCGATTCGCCGCTCCGTTTCTTCCGGGACGATGATTGGAAGATCAGCTTCATCGGCGGAAGCGGCAGCTTCCTCACCATCGGGAGCGACGCCGTGTTCCAGCTCGGAGTCTCCGATCAGGAGGTCGCACGGGACAACCCGCTCCGGGAGCGGATCGTCTTGGTGGGCGCCACCTTCGCGGAGGGCCGTGACAGTTACCCTACGCCGCACGGGATCATGGCCGGCGTAGAAATCCACGCCAACATTCTTCACACGATGCTCACCCGCAGGCAGATCCAGCCGGTCGCATGGGGAACGAGCCTGATCCTCCAGTTCGTTCTGTGCCTTGTCCTCAGCGCCCTCTTTGCCGTGGTTCGACCGAATCGCGCCCTGCTTATCTCGCTGGCCGGCGCGGCCCTCGTCACTGTCGCCCTCAGCGCCTGGGCGGCCACCCCCGGCGCCTACTGGTTCGACTTCCTCACGCCTATCCTGGCCATCCGCGCGAGCAGCAGCCTCCACGACGCCCTGGAGCGGCGCCGAATCCGGGAGTCCTTTCACCAGTACATCGGCCGGGAGGTCGCGGACCGGATTTATCGCGATGATCCCACCTTGGCGGGGCAGCGCCGCACCGTCTCGGTCATGTTCACCGACCTGCGCGACTTCACCACGATGTCCGAGGGCATGCCCGCGGACCAGGTGGCCAAACAGCTCAACGAGTATTTTCCGATGATGGTGGAGGCCGTCACGCAAAACAGGGGCATCGTCAACGACTTCATCGGCGATGCGGTCATGGCGATCTATGGCGCGTCGTTGGACAATCCGGACCACGCGCTGGACGCGGTCCGGACGGGGCTCACGGTGCAGGCGAGCCTTGAGGCGCTGAACACCGGCTGGAAGGCCCGCGGGCTCCACACCCTGCGGATGGGCATCGGCATCCACACCGGCTCCGTCTTCGCCGGCAACGTGGGATCGGAGCAGCGGAGGAAGTATACCGTGGTGGGCGATGCCGTGAACGTGGCGGCCCGGGTGGAGGGCCTGAACAAGGAATTACAGACGACGCTTCTCATCACCGAGGAGACGTACGCAACGATCAAGGACCGGGTTCGGGTCAGAGACTGCGGCGGGTTGAAGGTGAAGGGCCGCCACCAGGCGGTCAAGGTTTACGAAGTGCTGGACCTCACCGAAGCTGCGGCGATTCCGCAAAGGAGAGGACCATGGGTGCGCGATGGTGGATCATCCTGGTGGCCCTGGCCGTTTCCCCGCCGACGAGCGTCCTCGCCGCCCAGGGCGGAGACCCCGTCGCCGTCCTGACGGAGATCAAGGCAGGACAGGGTGAGGTGCGGGTCAAGCTCGCGAACGAAGCGGATTGGAGAGCCCCGCTGCCGCTTCTTTCCTTGCGGCCGGGCGACCAGGTCCGGGCCACGCAGAACGCCACCGCGGTGTTCATGTTCACCGGAGGGCAGGGCACCGTAATGGTCGCCGCGGCGAACTCGCCGTACGCGGTGCAGCCTCCAGCCGCCGGTGCTCCCTCTGGCAAGACAACCGACCTTGTGGCCAGCCTCAGCCGGTTTCTCCAAGGGAAGAAGAAGGAGCTGACCTACGTCCCGCTCGCCACCCCGAAGCGTCAAGCAGCCGCCTCTCCTGATCTCTCCGAGGGACGGCAAGCTGTTGGACTCACCCATTCTTGAGTGGGGGGGATCGGATCGGTTGCGCTTTCGAGCAGGAACTGTACACCGAGGCCAGAAAGGAGCTGCTGGTCGCCATCGCCGCCGACCCGGACGAGCCGGCCCTGCACCTGATGCTGGGCCACGTGTACGAGCGGATCGGCCTGGCGGAGCTGGCCGCAGAGGAGTTCGACGAGGCCCAGTTCCTGTCGTCCCGGACAAACTAGTGTGGTGAATCCCAAATCCCTTTACAATGCCGTTCACCCTGAGCTTGTCGAAGGGTGCGGAATCCGGGCTTCGTCGTGAGCTCAGCCGAACGGCTTCGACAAGCTCAGCCCGAACGGGCTCCCTGTAAAGCCATCTCTGAATCAGTACACTAGCAACCGACAGGGACAGGGAGAAGAGCTGCTTCCCTATCCCTGTCGGCCCTTGATCGTTATGCGACCCGCTTCCGGAAGCTGAGGACGGCCCAATAGAGGAAGATCAGGGTGAACCCGCCCAGGATGGCCAGATCCTTCCAGACGAGGAGCAGCCCGGCCCCCCGCAACGTGACGGCCCGGACCGCGCGGGAGAAGTACATGAGCGGGAACAGGTAGGAGATGGGGCGAATGTACTCGGGGATGGCCTCGATGGGGGCGTACGCCCCGGACAGCAGGAAGACCGGCAGGATGTAGAAGATGGCGATCTGAACCGCCTGAAACTGGGACCGGGAGACGGTCGAGATGAGGAGGCCCGTGGCCAGCGACGAGAGGACGAACAGGGCGCACAGCACCAGGAGCAACGGCAGCCGGCCTGCCACCGGAATGTTGAACCACCGGTCAGCCACAAACAGGATGGTCACCACGTTGAGGAGCGAGATGCCGAAATAGGGCAGCAGCTTCCCCAGGATCAACTCGGTCCGGGTGATGGGCGTCGCCATGAGCTGGTCCAGCGTCCCCCGCTCCCGTTCCCGGGGGAGGGTAACGGCCATGAGCATGACCGTCAGCAGTTGGAGGGTCAGGCCGATGACCCCGGGCATGACGTAGCCCAGGAACTGCAGCCCCGGGTTGTAGCGGATCTCGGTTTGCACGAAGACCGGCTGGATGAGCCGCCGGCCACGGTCCGGGCGGACCCCCCGGGCCCACAACCCCCGGACGGCCCGCTCGGCGTTGTAGCGCTGGATGACCCGCTGCGCCACTCCCTCGACGATCGGCGCCGAGTTATTATCCGTCCCGTCCAGGAGGAGTTCGAGCTGCGCCTCCTCTCCCGCCTCGATCTTTCGCATGAAGCCTTGGGGGATGACGATCGCCGCCTTGATCTTTCCCTGGGCCAGGAGGTCCTGCGCCTCCTGCCGCGTGGCGACCTCGCCCTGGATCCGGACCTCGTCGTAGGTGCTGAACGCCGTGATGATGACGTTGCTCTCCGGCGAGCCGTCCTGGTTCAGGATGACCGACGGGATCTGGCGCAGCTCCCCCGTCTCCAGGGCCTTGCCGAACAGGAAGGTGAGCAGGATGGGCACCACCAGGATGAGCAAGAGGCTCCGCCGGTCCCGCAGGATCTGGTAGGCCTCTTTGCGCGCCACGTGTCCGGCGACGGCAAGCATGGCCTAGCGGACCCCCTCGCTCTCCGAGGCGCCCCGGGTGAGGGACATGAAGACGTCCTCCAGGGTGGGCGGCACCGCCCGGATGCTTTTCACGGCGACTGCCTGGGCGGTGAGCGCCTCCTGCAACTGGTGGCGGAGGTGCGTGGTGGTCTTGGCGAAGACCCGGAGCGTGTGGCCGTAGATGCTCACGCCCGTCACCCCGTCGAGGCCCCGGGCCACCGCGGCCGCCTGCATGACGGGCATGGCATCCACCTCCAGGAGGGCCTCCGCCATTTCCGCCTTGCACTGTTCCGGCGAGCCGGAGCTGACGAGGCGCCCCTGGTGCATGAAGCCGATGGTCTGGCAGCGTTCCGCCTCCTCCACGTAGTGGGTCGTCACCAGGATCGTGCAGGCGTCAGCAGCCGCCTCGTAGAGGAGATCCCAGATCCGCTGCCGAGATGGGGGATCGGCGCCGGCCGTGGGCTCGTCCAGGAAGAGGATCGTCGGCGAGTGGACCAGGGCGCACCCCAAGGCCAGGCGCTGCTTGAGGCCGCCCGACAGGTGGTCGGTCAGCACCCGGCGCCGATCGGCCAGACCCACCCGGTCCAGCGTGGCGGTCACCCGGCGCCTCCGTTCCTGCCCTGCCAGCCGGTACACACCGGCAAAGAAGTCGAGGTTCTCCTCCACCGTGAGATCCCCGTACAGGCTGAACCGCTGCGGCATGTACCCCACACACCGCTTGACGTCCTCGGCATGGCGGGCCACATCGAGCCCGGCCACTCGCGCCGTGCCCTGGCTGGGCAGCAGGAGCCCGCAGAGCATGCGGATAGTCGTGGTCTTTCCCGCGCCGTTCGGACCGAGGAAGCCGAAGATCTCCCCCGACTGCACGGAGAGGTTCAGGCCGGAAACGGCGGTCACCGATCCGAAGCGGCGGGTCAGGCTGATCGTCTCGATCGCCAAGGTCATGCCGGAATGCTCCTCCAGGAGGGCGCGCAGGCCTGGGCGGCGGGGTGTCGAGCGCATCGCTTTTATACGGGAGGCACCCGAAAGGTGTCAACCCTTTTCCCCACGCCGACGCCCGACAGGGATAGCGATAGCGACAGCGAAAAGATTCCCCTCCCTGTCTGTCCCTATCCCTGTCGCTGTCCCTGTCGCCGCCCCACAGCATCTGGCGTCTACTTGAAAGCGATTGACAACGGCCGGGAAAATGACTACTGTGCTTTTCGGCCACCGTATCGGTCACACGACTTCGCTCTGAGGAGATCCCCATGGCTGTCAAGCAGCTGCTCCTGGCGAAGCCTCGAGGCTTCTGCGCCGGAGTGGATCGCGCCATCGATGTCGTCAACCTGGCTCTGGACCTCTACCCGGGCCCCGTGTACGTCCGCAAGGAGATCGTCCACAACGTCCACGTGGTGAACGACCTTCGGGCCAAGGGCGCCATCTTCGTGGACGAGTTGGACGAAGTCCCGGATGGGGCCACGGTGATCTTCAGCGCCCACGGGGTTTCGCCCGAGGTCCGCCGGCGCGCCGCCGCCCGGGGGCTGAAGGTCATTGACGCCACCTGCCCCCTCGTGACCAAGGTCCACCATGAGGCGATCCGGTTCGCCCAGGAGGGACGTCCGATCGTCCTGGTGGGACACGAAGGGCACGACGAGGTCGTCGGAACGATGGGCCATGCCCCCGAGCACATCCACCTGATCGGCTCCGTGGACGAGGCCAAAGGCCTCCTGGTGTCGGATCCGGATCGCATCGCCGTCATCACCCAGACCACCCTGAGCCTCGACGACACCTCGACAATCATCGGCCTCCTGCGGCAGCGCTTCCCCGGCATCACCGCCCCGACCCGGGACGACATCTGCTACGCCACCCAAAACCGCCAGATGGCCGTCAAGGCCATCGCGGAGCGGGCCCAGGTGATCCTGGTGATCGGCTCGCGGAACAGTTCCAACAGCAATCGCCTGGCCGAAGTGGCGCGCGACGCCGGCGCTCAGGCCTACCTGATTGACGACATGTCTCAGGTCGACCCTGCCTGGCTGGAAGGGGTGGAGTGCCTGGGGATCACGGCGGGGGCCTCGGCGCCCGAGTACCTGGTGGATGAGGTGGTGACCTCCTTCCGGGCGCGTGGCGTGACGGATATCAAAGAGGTGGAGGCCGTGACCGAGGAGGTCAATTTCGCCCTGCCCCCCGAACTGGCTCGCGATCGCGCCGCCCGGGAGGTAGGGCTGCCTAGTTGAGGGTCCGCCCGGCGGCGCGGTGATCCGGATGGGCGGGGGCGTCCCCGGCAGCGGACCCGGAAGCGGCGCCCGCGGAACGCCCAGCGACCCACAATGACCCACAGCAGTTCGGTCCCGTCGGTGACCCGGGACGTCAGTCGGGCCCTCACGAAAGCCAGCCGGTCCAACTTCTCCTACGCCTTCCTCTTTCTTCCCAAGCGAAAGCGCGAGGCCCTCTACGCCGTCTACGCCTTCTGCCGGGTCACCGATGACCTGGTGGACGAAGCCGTGGTCCCCTCGCCCAGCGCCGACCGGGTCCCCCGGCCCGCCTCCCCGCCGCCGGGGGGCGTCCACCTCCCCGCCGGCACCCCCATCGAGCGCCTGAAGGCCTGGCGAGCGGAGCTGGA